>JAQBGF010000109.1:0-8996 GCA_032122615.1 Gammaproteobacteria bacterium
CGTGTGGGTCCCCACTAGCGGGGGCTTCGTGCCGTGCTTGCATTCGGGCACCTTTGTGGGTGGGGCTACCGCCGCGATCGTTAGCGGGCGCGGATTAAGCCACTCCTACGGGCGCTCCTGCAGCACCGTGATCCGGGCGCTTGACACCCGACGCATTCTGGATACTATGCGCATCCATTCGATCTTATGTGCATGGAGCGCGAGTGCCCGTTTCGGCCGAACAACGCGAGCAGCGGCAGCAGGCGATCCTGAAGATCCTGAGGCGGCAGCACGTGTCGCGGCAGGACGAACTGGTGGATCTGCTCCACAAGCGGGGCATCGACGCCACTCAATCCAGCATCAGCCGGGACCTGCGCCAGCTCGGGATTTCCAAGCTGGACCAGGAGTACCGGCCGGTGACCGACGGCGAGGAGGCCGACACCGGCCGCGAGCTCGACGTGCTGGCGGAGTTCGTGCTCGAGACCCGGACGGCGGGCCCGTACCAGACGGTCGTTAAAACGGCGGTTGGCGCGGCCGCACAGGTGGCGCTGGCGCTGGATCGCAGCGGCTGGCCAGAGATTGTCGGCACGGTGTCCGGCGACGACACGATTTTCATCGCCACCCGCACGGGCGGTGACCAGCGGCGGCTCGTGGCAAAACTGCGGGCGAAGTTTACGGCCCTGTAGGAGCGGCTTCAGCCGCGATCGATACTGGTCGCGGCTGAAGCCGCTCCTACAGGCGGGTACCACACAGAGGAATGACATGACGACCCAGAAGAACAGCGCTTCACCGATCATCCTTGGCTTCTCGGGAGGCCTCGACACGTCGTTTTGCGTGCCGTGGCTGAAGGAGCACTATGGGCGGCCGATCGTCACCGTGACCATCAACACGGGCGGCATCGATGCGGAAGCCGCGAAGGACCTTGAGCGCCGGTCGCAGGCGCTGGGCGCCATCGAACACGTGCTGGTGGAAGCCCGGTCGGTATTTTTCGAGCGGGTGCTGAAGTACCTGATCTTTGGCAACGTCAGGCGCGGCCACCTCTACCCGCTGTGCGTCGGCGCCGAGCGCGGTATCCAGGCAACACTGCTCGCCGAGCTGGCTCGCGAGCGGGGCAGCCAGACGGTGGCCCACGGCTGCACGGCGGCGGGCAACGACCAGGTGCGCTTCGAAGTCGCGCTGCGAACAATCGCACCCGGCCTCGAGGTACTGGCGCCCGTTCGCGACCAGGGCTTCATCCGGACCGAGCAGCAGGCCTACCTGGAACAGCACGGCTTCCCGGTGCCGCTGAAGGGCTCCGCGTACTCGATCAACAGGGGCCTGTGGGGCGTGACGATCGGCGGCCGGGAAACGCTTGACTCGAAGGAATCCATCCCCGAGGACGCCTGGGTGTTGTCCGCCAACGCGTTTGACAAGCCGCGGCCCGCCGCGCGGCACACGATCAGCTTCACGAAGGGCGTGCCGACCGCGCTCGACGGCAAGACGATGGACCCGGTCACGCTCATCGAGACACTGGAAACGGTTGCGGGACCCTACGCCATCGGCCGCGGCATCCACGTGGGCGACACCGTGCTCGGCACCAAGGGCCGGGTAGCGTTCGAGGCGCCCGCTGCCGACATCCTGCTGACCGCTCACCGGGAACTGTCGAAGCTCGTGCTCTCCGGCCCGCAGCAGCGGATCAAGGACCAGGTGGCCACCCAATATGGCGACTTCGTCCACGAGGGCAAGCAGCTCGACCTGGTGTGCCGGGACATCGAGGCTTTGCTCACCTCGGCGCAGCAGCGAGTGACCGGCGACGTGAAAATCGTGCTACGGCCCGGCAACCTGTTCATCGAAGGCGCAATCTCGCCACACTCGCTGTTGGCGGCGACCAAGGGTGTCTATGGCGAGAAGGCCGGCGAGTGGACCCCCGCGGATGCACTGGGTTACTCCCGGATCCTCTCCCTGCCCGGCACGCTGCAGACGCGGGCCGCGGGCGGCAAGCACCAGTAACCTCGCAGGAACGACATGAAAACCGTCATTGCCGACAAGATCGCCTCCGTTGCGCAGCACCTCAATCTCAAGCGGGAGTTGCGCGTGAGCGCGGAACTGCCCTGCGAGGAGGGCGTGCTGATCGCCGCCGAGGTGCTCAATAACAAGAGCAACTACAACCAGCTGGAGCTCACCAGCGGGCGTATGGCAGTGGTCAAGAAGGGCGACATCCTCGTCGGCGCGCTCGGCCACCGGAAGGCGCTGTTCGGCTACTCGGGCCACATTCCCGAGACGCTCGCCGTGGGCGACACGCTTCAGCTGCTCAACATGGGCGGCGTTATCGGCGTGTGCGACTCCATCAATGCCAGCTTTGGCCTGCCCTTCGACGTGCGCGTGCTGGGCACCGTGCTCGACTTTCCCTACCTCGGCGAACGCATTGGCGTGCCGGCGCGGGTTGGCAGGGACAAGCTCGTTGTGGACCCGCCCCTGGACACGCGAGGCGTGCCGGTCGTGGCCATTGCAGGGACGTGCATGAACTCAGGCAAGACGGCGGCGGCCTGCGCCATCGTCAGCCGGCTGCGGCACCACGGGCACACGGTCGATGTCTTCAAGGCCACCGGCGTAGCGCTTCGCCGTGACATCCTGGCCATGGAAGACGCCGGGGCACGGTCGTCCCTGATCTTCTCCGACTTCGGCGTGGTCTGCACGACGGGCAAGAACGGTCCCGCGGTCACCCGCATGATGCTGACAAGGCTCGCCGCCCAGAAACCGGACGTGATCGTCTACGAACTCGGCGACGGCATACTCGGCGCCTACGGTGTGGAGGCTATCCTGCGCGACGAAGGGATACGGGACTCCTTAAGCTGCCTCGTGCTGTGCGCCAATGACCCCGTTGCCGCCTGGGGCGGCGTGAAACTGCTGCGGGAAGAGTTCGGTATCGAGCCCGGCATCGTCACGGGGCCTGCCACTGATAACGACGTGGGCAAGGAGATCATCGTGCAGCGCATGGGCGTGAAGGCGATCAACGCGGTCACCGAGTCCATGCAGATCGGCGACGCCGTCGCCTCGCACCTCGGGCTGAAGCTGGCATGAGCACCCGGGTTCCGGCCCTGATCGTTGGCGGCACGGGCTACGTGGCGGGCGAGCTGCTGCGGCTGGTCGCTCAGCACCCACAGCTGGAGCTCAAAGGTGTCTCGTCGGAGAGCCAGGCAGGCACGCGGGTGAGTGCGGCCTTTACGCACCTTGCTCCGGTCGTTAACGAGCTCGTCTTCATCACCCAGGCCGAACTGGCCACGCAGATCAGCGGGCCGAAAGTCGCATTGTTCTGCGCTGCGCCTCACTTGGTGAGCGCCGGGGTAGTTGCCACTGTGCTGAAGGCCGCGTCGACGGCCGGCAGCCAGGCGGTGGTTGTGGACGTCTCGTCGGATTTTCGCTTCCGGAACGCGGCAGACTTCCAGGCCGTCTACAAGGAGCCTCACGGCGCACCGGAGTTGCTGCCGGATTTCGTCTGCGCGATGCCGGAGCACGTTTCCGGCATTCCCGCCCTCCATGTCGGTCACCCGGGTTGCTTCGCCACCTCGATGCTGGCGGGACTGGTGCCGCTGCTCAAGCTCGGTCTTTGCGACGGTCCCGTCTACGCCGCTGGCATTACCGGCAGCACGGGCGCCGGCCGGTCGCCAATCCCGACGACGCACCATCCGGAGCGGCACTCCAACCTATTTGCTTACAACGCGCTGAAGCACCGGCACGCGCCGGAAGTCGTGCAGCTGTGCCAGCAACTGACGGGCGTGACGCCGGAACTTAACTTCGTGCCCCACTCAGGCCCGTTTGCCCGGGGGATTCACATGACGCTGCAAGCGCGACTGACGAAGGGTCAGACCGCCGACCAGTTGCGAGAGGCCTTTGCGGGCTTCTACGCCGGCCAGGAGTTCGTCCGTGTCGTAGACGGCGCTCCGCGACTAAAAGACGTTGTGGGCAGCAACTACTGCCATATCGGCGTGTCCGTGTCGGGCCACGCAACGAGCCAGAGCGTCGCGGTACTGGTGACCATCGACAACCTGGTGAAGGGCGCGGCCGGCGGGGCTGTGCAATGGATGAACCGGCTGCTCGGCATGCCGGAGTCGGCGGGGCTGACGGCCCCGGCGATCGGCTGGATATAGGCAGCGGGGCCAGCGTATGACGACAACATCCGGACAGGCTGAGGCGCGCCACCTGCTGCAGGTCTACGGCCAGCTGCCGCTGGAAGTCACATCGGCCGAAGGCGTGTACCTGTGCGCCGGCAAGCGTCGGATTGTCGACCTCTACGGCGGCCACGCCGTGGCGGCGCTCGGCTATGCGCACCCCGATCTGCTGGCGACCCTCAAGGCGCAGGCGCAGACCATGTATTTTCAGAGCAATGCCGTGGCGCTTGACGTCCGGGCGAAGGCCGGCGACGCGCTTGCCGGGTTCGCGCCCGCCGGCCTCAATCGCGTGTTCTTCGTCAACAGCGGCGCTGAGGCCAACGAGAACGCCTTGCGCGTAGCCTGCCGGGCGACCGGCCGGTCCCGGATCCTGGCCATCGAACACGGCTTCCACGGCCGGACGGCCGCGGCGGCTGCCGTGACCTGGGGCGCGGCGAAAGGCTGGTACGGCTTTCCGCGCACCCCGTTTGACGTGGAATTCATTCCGCGAGACGACGTGGCCAGGGCCGAGGAAATGATCAACGGCGAGACTGCCGCGGTCATCATCGAACTCGTACAGGGACTCGCCGGCGCCTACGACCTGGACACTGGCTTCGTATTGACCATCGCCGAAGCCTGCCGCCGGGTCGGTGCGCTTTTGATCGTCGACGAAGTCCAGAGCGGCATCGGTCGCACCGGGGCGCCGTTTGCCGCCGATCTCTACGGAATCAGGCCCGACATGCTGACCGCCGCCAAAGCGCTGGGCGGCGGCTTTCCGTGCGGCGCACTCCTGATGACGGAAGCCCTCGCGGGCACGCTGAAATCCGGCGATCTGGGCACCACCTTCGGAGGCGGCCCGATGGCCTGCGCCCTGGTGAGCACCGTTATCGAGGTCATCCGGCGGGACAAGCTCATGGACAACGTCAAGGCCTTGTCCGCGGCGATCCGTAACAGCGTACTCGTTGGCCCGGTTGAAGGCATACAGGGTCGCGGCTTCCTGCTCGGACTGCGCTGCCGGCAGCTGGCCCGGAATGTGCAGGCTGCACTTCTGGAACGGAACGTGCTGGTGGGCACCAGCTCGGACCCGAAGGTCATACGACTGCTGCCGCCACTGACGCTGGAGCAGCAGCATGTGGATAAACTTGTCAACGCACTTTCTGAAATCGGGTAACCAAGGAACCAGCATGGGACTCAAACTATTCAATGACCTCGCCGACTTCAGCATTGCGGAAGTGGAGGCAATGCTGGCGCTGGCACGCCGGCTGCAGACCAGGCCGGAGCCCCGTGCCCTCGAAGGCAAGGTGCTTGCCCTGCTGTTCCTGAGTCCGTCCTTGCGCACCCTGTCGTCTTTCCAGGCGGCGATGGTGCGGTTGGGCGGCGGCTCGTTCGTGATCTCGCCCGACATGTCCATCCACGGTCTCGAATCCCGCTCCGGAATCGTGATGGACGGCATGGCGGCCGAACACCTGCGGGAGGCGATCCCGGTGATCAGCTCCTACGGCGATGCGCTGGGCATCCGCGCATTCGCCAACCGGGTAAAACTCGAAACCGACCTGGCTGACACCGAGTTCTCAGGGATGCGCGAGCTGGCCAGCGTGCCCTTGATCAACATGGAATCGGCCATCCAGCACCCCTGCCAGAGCCTCGCCGACTGGAAGACGATGGACGAACTGAAGGTGCCGAAGAAGGGTGGCAAGTTCGTGCTGTCCTGGTCCTGGCACCCGAAGGCATTGCCGCTGGCCGTGCCCTCCTCAACCCTGCACATGGCCGCCATGCGCGGCATGGACGTCACCGTCGTCCGGCCCGACGGCTTCGAGCTGCCGCCGTCCATCATGGACAAGGCACGGAAGGCGGCCAGCCTTTCGGGCGGCGCCGTGCGCGAGACCAACAACCGGGCCGAAGCGTACGAAGGCGCCCATGTGATCTACGCGAAGGAATGGTCGTCGACCAGGCACTACGGCGATCGCGTGGCCGACCAGAAACTGCGCGAACCGTTGCAGGACTGGATCGTGGACGAACCCACCTTCGCCACCGCCGACCCGTCGGCGCGCCTGATGCACTGCCTGCCCGTGCGCCGGGGTGTGGCGGTCACGGATCGCGTGCTGGATGGCGCGCGCAGCGTGGTGATCCACGAAGCGCAGAACCGGATGTGGGGCCAGATGGCCGTGGTTTATCAGATGATGGGGCCGGGAGCCTGACGCCATGCAAAGTCACGATAGGGATGTCGTCGTATCGGCTCTCAAGCACGCAGCGCCGTACATCCGGCTCTACAAGAAGAAGATTTTTGTCCTCAAGGCCGGCGGGGAAGTCTTCGCCTCCGACGAGGCCACGGTGCATTTGCTGGAGCAAGTCGCGCTGCTGCACCAGGTTGGCGTTCGCGTGGTGCTCGTGCACGGGGGAGGCCCGCAGTCCACCGAACTGGCCAAGGCACTGGGCGTGCCCACCCAGATGATTGGCGGCCGGCGCGTGACCGACAAACAGACTCTCGACATCACGACGATGGTCTTGAACGGCAAGGTCAACACACGAATCCTCGCCGCCTGCCGCGACCTGCACTTGCCGGCCGTGGGCATCAGCGGCATCGATGCCGGGCTGATCAGGGCTCTCAAGCGCCCGCCCGTCGAGGTCGAGGGTCATGACGGTGGCCCGGTGGACTTCGGCTTCGTCGGCGACATCGTCGGCGTGGACACCGACGTGATCCGGGCCCAACTCGACAACGGTATGGTGCCAGTCGTCAGTCCGCTCTCGGCCGACGACAAGGGCACGGTGCTGAATATCAACGCTGATACCGTCGCTGCCGCGCTCGCCACCGCGCTCGGCGCCTCCAAGCTGATTCTCACGATGGGTGCGACCGGCATCCTCGAGGACCGGCACGACCCGTCATCACTCTTGTCCTACCTGGACCTGGAGGACCTGCAGGAGTTGCGTGCCAACGGTTCGCTGGCCGAGGGGATGCTGCCGAAGGCGCGGGCCATCGAGGCGGCGATCAAGGGCGGCGTGCCGCGCGTGCACCTGATCTCGTACAAGATTCCCGACAGCCTGCTGCTGGAGATCTTCACCAACGAGGGCACCGGTACTCTGGTCGTCAACGACACGGACACGTTGACGCCGGAAGAACAGGAAGCTGGTGCCTGAGGGGGCTTCGCCATGAAACGTCTCTGGGACAAGGGCGAGCCGCTCGACTCGCGAATTCTCCGTTACACCGCTGGCGAGGATCATCTCCTTGATGCGCGACTGGTGCCCTACGATGTGCGCGCCTCGATCGCTCACGCGCAGATGCTGGGCGCGCAGAAGCTGCTGTCCGCCGGTGATGTCACGCTGATCATCGGCGGGCTGGAGTCACTCGCAGCGTCGCACGCTGGCGGGGAGTGGGCGATCAGCCTCGAGGACGAGGACTGTCACACAGCGCTGGAACAGCGCCTCACGAAAATCATCGGCGAGGCCGGTCGGCGGTTGCACCTCGGCCGCTCGCGAAATGACCAGGTCCTGGCCGCCCTGCGCCTGTACCTGCAGGACGCCGCCGTTGGCATCGCGTCGGCGGCTACGGACGTGGCCACCGTGCTCGACGAGCTCGCCGTGCGGGAGCAATCCACCGTGCTGCCCGGCTACACCCACATGCAGCAGGCCATGCCCAGTTCCGTGCCGTTGTGGGCCGGCGGCTTTGCCGCCGAACTGCGCGACGACGCCGATGGCATCGCGGCCAGTCGTCGACGCCTCAGCAAAAATCCGCTCGGCAGTGCGGCGGGCTACGGCGTGCCGGGCCTGCCCATCGACCGGGAAGCAACGCGCCGCACACTGCATTTCGACGTTGTGCACGAGCCCGTCACCGCGGTGCAGATTTCGCGGGGCAAAGGCGAAGCCGGCCTGGTCTTCGAGCTGTGCCTGCTGACCCAGGACCTGGGCCGGATCGCCGCTGACCTCCTGCTGTTCTACACGCAGGAGTTCCGCTTCATCTCTTTGCCGGAATCGATGACGACCGGCTCGTCGATCATGCCCCAGAAGCGCAACCCGGACGTGCTCGAGCTGGTCCGCGGCGCCGTGCCGACGATGCAGGCGGCGCTCGTCGAGATCCTTGGCCTGCCCGCCAAGCTCGGCTCCGGCTACCAACGGGATCTGCAGCGGATGAAGTCGCCGTTGTTTCGTGCCGTCGACCTCGCCGGCGACTCCGCCCGGGTGATGGCCCACCTGATCCGCGGGCTGAAATTCCTGCCGGAGAACATTCGTCTCGACGACTCAATACACGCCGCCGAGCGGGCCAACGAACTGGTACTAAAGGAAGGGATCAGCTTCCGGGAGGCGTATCAGCGGGTGGGTGCCGGACTGAAGCGCGGAAACTAGGCCCTACCCGTTCATCTGCACGAGCATGGTGCGGTCACCGCGGGCGCCGATCGCGCCCCGTATAATTCCGCCATGCCAAAGCTCAGCTGCCTGCTCCTTGTCGCACTTCTTGCCGCCTGCGGCATGCAAGGCGATCTGTACGAGATCCCGCCGCCCCCTGTCGATGAACCCGCACCGGTTGATACGGAAGAGGACAAGGGTGAGCGCAAGTCCATTCCCTCCGAGCCCGATCCGGCCCTGTCGCTTTGATCGGGCGGGCCTGACATGAGCGAACGGCGTCGTCTCGTCCTCGTGGACGGGTTCTCCTTTCTGTACCGGGCCTTCCACGCGCTCCCGCCACTGACCACCGCGAAGGGCCAGCCGACCGGGGCCATCTTCGGCTTTCTCAACATGCTTCGGCAGATCCAGCGTACGCGAAAGCCGGACCTGATAGCCGTGGTCATGGACGCGCCAGGGCCGACCTTCAGGGACGAGCTGTACGCGGAGTACAAAGCCACGCGAGAAGCCATGCCGGACGATCTGCGCTCGCAGGTCGAGCCCTTGAAACAGATG
>JAQBGF010000110.1:0-16884 GCA_032122615.1 Gammaproteobacteria bacterium
TATCGACAGCCACAAGCCCACCCGGCCCAAGAACTACGGCAAGGCCGAGCCGGTGGTGCCGCGTGACGCGAAGTCGAATGCCACGCTCGAGTGGGAAGCCGAGGCGCTGGCACGCGTGGAAAAGGCGCCTGGCTTTGTGCAACCGATGATCATCAAGAACGCGGAAAAAGCGGCGCGCGACAACGGCACGAATTTTGTGACCGTCAAGCTGCTGGACGAATTGCAGGCGAAACAAGCCGGGGGCGCAACTGGTGGCGGCAACAGTGCGCCGCGGCCAAAAACGGCGTAAGCCGCACTGATCGAAGGAAGCGACATGGCGCAAGGCAACGAACTCGATGGCAAAGTCGTCATCGTTACCGGCGGCACAATGGGTATTGGTTTTGGCATGGCCACGCGGCTGGCCAAGTACGGCGCCAGGGTGGTTATAACCAGTCGCAACAGCGACACCGGTGAAGCGGCACTCGCAAGGTTGCGGGACGCGGCCGGGTGTCCGGCTGGCAATGTCGCCTACTTCGGGATGGACATCACCCTTGAGGCCGATAATGACAGCCTCGCGAAATTTGCGGTCGGCGCCTATGGCAGGCTCGATGCGCTCATCAACAACGCTGTATTTCCCGGCGACTTCCAGTTGCTCGCAGATGAATCACTCGCGATTTTCGAGCAGGTCATGCGCACCAACGTGACGGGTACATACCTTGGCATGCGCTTTGCAATCCGGCAGTTCCTGGCCCAGGGCGCGACTACCGGCGATAACTACTCCATTATCAACATCAGCTCGGGCGCAACCCGAGACACGGGTATGCGTATGGCGCCCTACATAGCATCCAAACTCGCTGTCGAAGGTTTAACCCGGGCGGCCGCGCTTGAATACTCACGCCAGGGCATCCGCATCAACACCCTTCTGTTCGGCGTGTTCGAAACCGAAAAGGCGAAGCAATTGCACGACGCCATGCCCGCCATCCAGGCGAAGAACGCGGCCAAGCATCACGTCGGACGCTTCGGAGATCCCGAGCACGACGCCGGTGAGGCGGCCGCCTACCTGATCTCCGACCGCAGCTCCTTCGTTACCGGCACCACCCTGCACGTTGACGGGGGGATGTGCCTGTAACTGCCCGCAACCAGCTTCAGGCAGGGTGAAGACCACCGGGTTCTTCATTCGGGCGGCTACCACCCGGCCTGCGCAACGTGTAGGCTCCGGCCAATAGCTCGCATTGCGTGACGCGTCTGCACGAAGTCACAAGCGCAGCGGGAAACTTCGGATCACGGGTACGGGAGCGCTTCGATGTCAGCGATAGATGCCAGCGACACATTGTTGAATCTGGCAGAAATTTCAGCGGCATTTGCGGGCTTCGCGGCGCTCGTCAGCGTGCTGAAGGAGCGCGACGACCGGGTAGGGGCCCTGCACGGCATCCTGCGGCTGCGCATTGTCATTTCAACCAGCGTGGTTGTCGTTGCGGCGAGCCTGATCCCGATTGGACTGGCTAATTTCGAGCTGCCTGATCGCGTCGTATGGGGGGTGTCAGCCGCGCTTTTGCTCGCGCTCAATTACAGCGTCATTCTCTCGTTTATCAATTCTTACAAACCCGTTCAGGGACTGTTTCCACCGGATCGCGTTGCAGTGATTCTTGTGAGCGTACTCGAAGTGTTTGATCAGATCGCGCTCGTACTGATCCTGCTGAACATCTGGCCGGACCATGATTTCCCCCTGTATTTCGCGGCCCTTGTCGCCAATATTTGTCAGGCCGCATTTGTATTCTTGCGGTTTGTGGGTTCGGAGTTCATCGCCGATGCGCCCTGAGCCCCGGGGCGGCACGCTCTATCTGCCAGTGTCTTGCTCGATCTCGTTCCGTGCGGAGGTCGCCTGCTGCACCAGCGTGGCGCAGTAGTTCACGCCGCCGCCAGGTCGCTCACCCTTGTAGAACACCCTATACGGCTCGTAGTTGCTGAGAATTCCGAACTCCCCGGTGTACTGGTAGCAGTAGAAATTCTCGAAGACGAATACATTTGGCGGGAAGTACGTGAGGCTCGAGAAAGCCGTCACCAGGATTGCGTAGGCAGCTAGTGCATAGCGCCGCGTGTCGAAACTGACTGGCGAACTGACGAGGATGCGCCAGCTGGCCAGCTGCCCGGCGGCGATTCCGAAAACCATGATCCCAAGCATCACCGGCAGGCTAGGCTTCGCGCCCGAGTTGCTGACGTATGCCATGTAGGAAAAATAGGAAATCAGGATGAGCAGCGGGGTGACAGAAAGTGCGACAGCTTTGCCAATCCAGTAGTTTCGCGCGAGGCGGCGTGTGTAGGTGTACTGGACCAGGGCAAACAAGAGTCCTGGCCAGAAGTACATCTTCACATGCTCCCAGGCACTCTCGTTCACGGCAGCCATTACGGCCAGGGGCCGCCAGTACTCGCTCAGCTCGAAGGCAAAATGCAACAGTGAGCCGGCAAATGCGATCCAGAAAATGCAAGCAATTTCCCAGGCCAGCAATTTTCTGCTTGCGCTCATTCTAGGAGTCTCCTGGTTGGAATTGGTGTCGACTTCAGGTGGTGGTGACGAGAAACCACGTGCCGATACTGGCAATCGCGGCCCCGGCGAGCCGCAGCAGGACCTTGCCACGGGCATAGTGTTGCGAGATGTCGCCGATGATGATTCCCAGTATGTGCAGTAAGGCGGTGCCCGTGAGGAAGCCAGCCGCGTACCGGATCGGTTCGGCAACGCTCGGCATCTCCGTGCCGTGCGCGTAGCCGTGGAAGATGCCAAAAAAGCCCACGGAAGCCATCGCGAGACCCAGCGGCAAATTTCGCTCAGCGGCGATCGCAATGCCGAGCACGAGGACCGACAGGGCAATACCCGCTTCGACAATCGTCAGCCCGGAATTGATGATGCCGAGACCTCCGCCAACCGCCATCGCGAGGACGAACGCTGCTGGCACGGTCCAGATCGCCCGGCCACCGATCTGCGCGCTCAAAATTCCCACGCTGACCATCGCCAGGAAATGATCCGGCCCGAGTACCGGGTGGGTCAGTCCGCCAAGGAATGATCCCAGTGGCAGGCTACTCCCCTCGTGGGCGAGGACCGGCCCCGGCAGGGCCACCAGTAAAAGAAGCCGGAGGCAATTTCGTATATCCAGAGATATCATTCAGTTAGCGGCGGTTCATGAAAAAGGAAAGGAGCAAGCCGTTGACGACTTCGGGCTTGTCGTAGACAGCGGCATGCCCTGCGCCCGGCACGACCTCCACCCGGAGGCGCGGCATGAGGCGTGCAGCCCGGGCGCCGACTTTGCCGGGGTCATACAGAACTTCGTGTTCGCCGAATACGAGCAGGCCCGCGGAGCGAAATTGCCGCAGCAGCGATTTTGGCTCGGACATGAAGAATTTTCGCAGCACCTTCAATCCTTGCCAGATGTTGACGCGGCGGGTCGCCTCATCATAGATCCCCAGGGACCAGTCCACGCGGTAGTGCCTCGTGCATAACGCCATGGCCCGCGCCAGCGTTCGGTCGAACGTGCCGAAGGAGCCGCCAGCGCTTTTCGACGACACTGACTTGGCAGTCAGGTCGTCCTGGAGTGCATCAGCGTCCTTGCTCTTCTTCATGACACGGGTCAGCCAGATGCGCCACGGAAGGCGTGCGCGGGAGAGTCCCGTGGGCGCAAGCATTGCGACGGATAACACACGGTCCGGAGCAAGAATGGCCAGGCGCATCGCTACCCAGGCGCCAACGCTGACCCCCGCTATGTGGGCGCGAGGAACATTGAGACCGTCCAGTACATCGAGCATCCAGCGGGCGTAGTCGTCATTGAGAAATGACGGGGGATTCGGATCACTTTTGCCAGGCTGGCCGGGGATGTCGAGTGCGTAAACGCGGAAGTGCCGGGCGAGGTCCGGAATCTGGCGACGCCAGAGAGGGGCACAGCCGGCCACCCCAGGGATCAGGAAAACGGGCTCTCCGTCAGCGGGACCCGCGGCCAGCATGTGCGTACGGCCGAAGCGCGTCTGTACAAAAACGCTCTCTACCGGAATCCCGATTGTGTCCTGGGTATCCTCATACCAGCCCATGATCGCGTTAAAGCCGGCCTCGGACCGGTACATCTTCAGGTTCGGCGCCAGGGGCGCGTTTGCCGGGGCCGACGCGGTCGGCGGCAAAACTCTGGCCAAAGCTGCAGTGAAGTTGCTCACATCCTGGGCGCGTGTTGACACAATTATTCTCCGCAGCAGGGCTGACTAAACCATTGTCAGATACCTTTTCGACGAAGCCGGGAGCCTGGATTCAACGCGCGGAAACCAGGCCTTGCTGCAGGAGGGCCTGCTGGGCGGCGGTGCGCAGAACCCGCGGAATTTTCACCTGGTTCGCGTTGACCCCGGCGGCGGTATCGCGCTGCAGTGCCAGCAGGGCCTCAAAAGTGCCAGGCCGCACCAGGCGCAGCTCCGCCGGATCAAGCCGGCCGTTAAGGCGTCCAAGCGCGGCATAGGACGGATTTTCGGCGGCCAGCAGCTCATCCAGGCGAACACCCAGCCGCGACGATGGCGGAGCAACCTGTGAACCCGAGAGCTCCGCGTACGCGACGTAGTGATAGGGCACCGCGGACAAGTCCGGCCACAGCGCGAAATCCGTCAGACCAGACTCGCCGCCGAGCTCCTCACGCGCCAGTTGGGCAAATGCCCGTCGCAAGTGCTGCTCGGTGGTCTTCTCGCCCACCAGGTCCACCACATTGCCCCGCCGATAGTCGAATTCGAAGACCGGTGTCGCGCCCTCCCGGCCGGCGATACGTACGACGTCGCCCAGCCGGTAGCGGTAAAGCCCGGCGTGGTTGGTGATCACGAGTTCATAGCTCTGGCCTCCTTCAAGATCCTGCATCGACACAGCCCGGGGCCTTGCCGCGTCCAGCTCACTCACCGGCAGAAACTCGAAATGCACAGCTCCCAGCGCCAGCGCGTAGCGCTCTGGCGCTTCGCGCCACAGGTTGATGCCGAGCATGCCCTCGGTGGCGCCGAAGCACGTGGTGTACAGCGCCGGATCCCGGCCGGCCAACGCGCGCAGCCCCGGCACACTCACGGCAAACGCGCCACTCACCACTGAACTCAGGACTTTCAGGCGAGGCCACAGGCGCATCATGCGCCCGGCCGCATCAGTACTAAGGGCAGCCGCCACGACCCGAGCCCGGTCGGGCGCGGGCGGCAGCCACCTGCTAAGGGATTGTCTTTCGCAAGGTGCCAGCACGAGATTGGCGGACAGGCCACCGTCGGCAATGTCCCGCAACAGTTCGGACCCCCGCCGTTCTATGACGCCCATCCAGCTGACGATATGACTGCAGTAGATCGCCTCGATACAGCCGAGATCCGGGGCGCGCAAGGCGAACAAGGCATGCAGGTAGAGCGCCGTGGGGTAATCCTGCACCGTGAGGACCTCAGCGGGAAATACCCAGAACGGCGGGGCCAGCGCCAGGATTCGCCGGATGCCGGCGCCACTGGGATTACCCACCGGGATCCCGCCCGCCGTCTGGCGCCCGCCGCGGCTCGCCACCATCAGCGTGGCCGTGGGCTGGCGAAATCCAAGGCCCGGGACACACTCGGCCCGGGCCGCGGGCGTCAGCAGGCCAATGAACCACAGTGCCGCGTTCTGCTGGCGACGGGTGACAGGAAAGAGCTTGGGATCGCCCGTCGTGCCGGACGTGCTGACAAACAGCCCGGGCCGGCCGGGAAACAGAACGTCCGGTGCACCACCGGCGATTCGATCGATCGCGCTGTGAAAGTCGGCGTAATGGGCCGGGGGAACGGCCGCCGCGTAACGTTCTTCCAACCGGTCGGCCCGGGCCAGGGCATCGAAGTTGTGCTGGCGGCCGAACTCACTGGCCGCATTTCGCTTAAGGATCCGCCGCAATGTCGTCGCATTGTTGCCCGGCCCGTCCTTGAGCTGACGGCGGAACCGCTTCAGCGCCGAGCGGCAGGCTAGCTCCCACACGGTTAGCAGCAGGGAGTAGCCGGGCAGTGAACGATTCCGGGGCGACCGGGCGAAATTCCGCAACATGCGGGGATTCTAGCGACAGGTGCCGGGGAACGCCGAGGCCGACAGCGGTCCGGCGAATCCAGTCCGACCCCTTCCGGCGAATAACCCTTCAAGCCGGGGGCACCCCTTGTATCTGGGCCCCCGGATACCTTCACACCCGCAGGGAGGAAGCCCGTCATGAGTCCACCGCCAGCGGTCGCCCTCGCCGCTCCGCCCACCGCCATGTCCCTGGTCACCCTTCACGGCCGGGTCGCCACAGCCGACCATGGACTCCACCAGGAGGCCCTTGCCGTTCGCAAGGCGCTTGTGGGCCGCGGTCTGGAAACGCCGATGGTCGACAACGACCTCAGCGCGGAGGAAAAGCGTCAGCGGATCCAGGCACACTTCACTGAAATAATGAAGGTGCTGGGGCTGGACCTGCGGGACGACAGCCTCATGGACACCCCCCGGCGCATCGCCAAGATGTACGTCAACGAAATCTTCGGCGGCCTCGACTACCGGACCTTCCCGAAGCTTACGGTGGTTGATAACAAGATGCAGTGTGACGAGATGATCCAGGTGCGGAAGATCAGCATGTCTTCCACCTGCGAGCATCATTTCATTACGATCGACGGGACGGCGACCGTGGCATACATCCCCAAAGACAAGGTTATCGGCCTGTCCAAGATCAACCGCATCGTCGCGTTTTTCGCCCAGCGGCCCCAGATCCAGGAACGGCTGACGGAGCAGGTCCTGCTGGCGCTCCAGACGCTGCTGGTTACGGACGACGTGGCCGTCAGCATCACGGCCACGCACTTCTGCGTGAAGGCCCGCGGCGTTCGCGACGCCAACAGCGAGACCACCACCACAGCGCTCGGTGGCGTTTTCAAGACACACCCCGAGACCCGCAAGGAGTTCTTGATGGGACTGGAAGGTTAGGAGGATCAAATGAAGAACAGCAAGCTGACAATACTAACCGCGGCTGCCGGCGCACTGGGCACCCTGGCAATGTCGGCCAGCGCTCACGTGCCATTCCTTGAAGAAACCGACTACACGCCCGAGAAGCCCTATATCGTCCACGATGCGGAGAACTCCAAGTCCCTTTCTGCACGGATTGGCAAACCCGGCGACGTGGATGTGTACCGGATCGACCTCGAGAAGCCTGCCCGGATTTACACCGCGACCAATATTCCCTGGTGCCCGCAGTACGAAACGTTCGGGGTGACATACGCGCTTGCCGGACCCGGGCTACCCGCGCCCGCCATTCCCTTGCCGGTGACGCTGCCCGAGGGTTACGGCGCCGTGGTGGTGCGCGACACCTCGGAGCAAACGCGTGAATCATGGGTCGAGCCCTTCAGCGGCCGAAAGATGTGGCTTGGGGAGGAGTACGCGCTGGACGCTGCACCAGCCGGCACCTACACGATGATCATCTGGAATGAACGCGGCCAGACCGGCGACTACATTGCCGTCATCGGGGAAGGCGAGGTTTTCAACGCCCCGGAAATCCGCCAGACCGTGGCCACCTCGCCGAAGCTGCGCGACGGCGCCAACCTGATGGTCAAGTGCAACCCGACAGTGGCTGCGCCCCAGCGGCCCAATTTCGCCAAGCCGGGATCAGTAACCAGCAACTGAGTGACGTCCATGAAAACTTTTCGATCCGCGACTACCCTGTTATTGGCTGCTTGCAGCCTGCTCGTCGGAACTGCCCGGGCGGAACCGTCGGCAGACATGAACGATGTGCGCTGGTATTCAACTGAAGACGTCAAGCTCGGCGAGCAGATTTTTGCGGCCAATTGCGCGGCTTGCCATGGCGCCCGGGCCCAGGGCGAAACGGTGGGATCCCTGAGGGTGCCGCCGCTTAACGGCAGTGGCCACTCCGCCCATCATGGACTTGATGATCTGCTTGAGCATGTCACCAGCGGCGGAGCCCGCAAGGGAGGCAAAATGCCTGCGTTCGGCGCCATTCTCAGTGAGTCCGAACGGCGCGCGGCCATTGCGTGGGTCCAGAGCCTCTGGCCAGACGAGGCCTATCGAAGCTGGCAGCAGATGTATCGGCGCAGCCAACACTAGCCGGCAACCTGGAACCCGCTTCGGCGGGTTTCTGCTTCTTGAAGCGGCGTAACCGGTCGATCTCATGGTCCAGCGGGTCGATTCCTGAAGCGGAAGTGGCCTTGTCCACGAAGCGCTCCATGATGCCGGCGCGGTTCTTGAAGATTACCTGCATCTCGTCCTTGGGCAGCACGTCACGATAGTAATAGTCCGGGTACGGCGAGCCGCGCCTCAGGTCAGCCAGGGCTTTACGATCTCCTCCGACACTTCCCAGAGTTGCTCTGCCAGCGCCACGCTGTTCGCATTCTCCCCCTGCATCTGAACCGGGTTACAGTCTTCGAAGTAGTAACCACTCACTCCAGCCAACCGGTCATCTATCGCGACATAAACCTGTGTAGCCGCCCCCTGGTCCGCGGTTTTGAAGCCTTTTCTCAGGGGCGCATCGGGATCGCGGGGCTTGCCGGATATGTGGCGCCCCAGGTTGGTGGCTACCATGCCGGGGTGGACGGCGTTCGCGGTCAGGGGCGCGTCAGCGTAGCGACGGCTAATTTCCTTCGCCAACAAGGCGTTCGCCAGCTTCGACTGGCCATAGGCGGTGAACGGTTTGTAGCCCTGCTCACCCGACAGGTTGTTGAACTGAATACCTTCCGGTGGCGCGAGTGTATAGCCCGTGCTCGATAGCACCACGATGCGTGCAGCCGGCGCTTTCGCAAGCTGGGGGAGTATGCGTCTGGTGAGAAGGTAATGCCCGAGGTGATTCACGACAAACTGCTTCTCCAGTTTGACACTGCCCTTCCCGCCATTCACCTCCACCTGCTCAAGCTTGGGTAACGCCATGATGCCGGCGTTGCACATCAGGATGTCGATGGGCTTGTCCAGGCTGGTGACGGCTGCAGCACACGCGACAACCGACTGCATATCCGTCAGCTCGCAAACCAGCGGTGTGATCCTGGCCCGGGCATCTGCACTGCGCACTTTGTTCGCGGCCTCTTCTGCCTTTTCCAGGGTGCGGGCCGTGCCGACGACATGGGCGCCGTGGGCTTAGGTGGGCATATCGGGCTCCGGCAGGAAGGCATCCAGGCAACGCCTCGGCCGGGGGCGGTGCCGACCGTGCCAGTGCGTGTTGAACAGGTAGCTGACCGGCTGATCGCTGAGTTCAGCCACGGCATCGTGGATGCGCGGCGACATCGGCGCAAACTGGTCGTCAATCAATATAACGCCGTCATCGCCAGCGGAGACCAGCGCGTTACCCGCTGGCTCCATGACCAGCATCGTGAGATTGCCCCGGAGCGGCACCACATCCAGATCACCCTCCGCGCGGCGGCTTCAAGCATCGTGCTACCCGAAAGAATCAGCGCGAGCGCCAACTGCAACAGTAAGCGTCGATCACTGAAGCGGATCCGGGGAAGCATTTCGACACCTCGCGAACAGCGGTTGCTAATTCGTCCTCGTCGCGACGTCCCTTCCGCACTAAAATCAGAGTGACATTGCGCCGCGCCGGACCTGTTGCCAATCCCCGCAGGGTGGGACAACCTCTATTGCCATAATGCGCGAACGCTTCGATACTCCCTGTGCCTGTAATCTCTTGCACTGCATACCATCCATCGACAGCCAAAGGCGATCGCTCCCAGTTAACATTGATCGTGGAGCGTCTTCATAGTTAATACCGACAAAAAATTCGGGGAGCCATTGAAATGAATCTACTGGTTGGATCGAGCCTCGTTCTCCTGCTGGCCAGCGCGGATATTCCGCCGGCGACAACCCAGGCCATCGGCGCGAAGTACCAGGGTGCCGTTGAGCAGGCATTCCAGGCGCACTGCGCGGACTGCCACGGCAACATGCCAGCAACGCTGGCGGAGCCGGCCCGGTCAACCGCCGGGAAGAAGAGCAAGAAAGCTCACAAGAGGATGAACCTCAATGACGGCTTTCCCTTCAAGAGCAAGTGGGCTCTGCCGAAGCTCATGACCAAGATTCGCAAGGCCGCGGCAGGCAAGGACATGCCACCGCCGAAGTACATGAAGCGGAAAGGCACGGCCCTGTCCGACGCAGAGCGCAAGGCCATTGTCGGCTGGGCCACGGACGCAGAGGCACTGCTGAAAAGCACGCGGTAATTGCGCTCGACGTCCAAAGAGCGGCACAGCGCTGACGGCCACATCCGTAGTCGAAAGTGCGTAGAGCGTTCCGCCGAACCCGGCGGCACCGGCCAGTCTGGTCTGCGCCCTACGGGTGCAGCCCCGACGGTCCCGGCGGCGCGCTGAGCAGGCCGCGGAACAGCACGTAGTCCTGGGCGTTCGTGACGCCGTTACCAGGCGCCGGGAGGCCGAAGTCGCCATCGCAGTGGTTGCCGTAACCATCACCGTCGGAGTCACACTGGATGGCGTTCGCCACCAGCGTGCAGTTGTCCAGGCCGTCGCGAACGCCGTCACCGTCCGTATCAGGCGAACTGCGCGTGTAGGCAAAACCGCCACCAACGTCCCCCCCAGCCCAGCTTGTGAACGTGATGTCCAGATAAATGTCATCAGTGATCAGGTGGAGGACGCCGGCTCGCCCGACGATATTCCCCTGGAGGTCTGGCGGGCCGCCGAGGGATGCCGCCCAGCCAGTGAACGTCAGGGCTGCAAAGTTGCCCGCGGTCACGCCACTGCTCGGGTTGCCATTGAGGGCGGCGAAGGCCCACTCCGTATCGACCGGACTGGCCGCGCCACCGTAGCTGGTTTCCAACTGCGCGTTGTAGAGACCCTCGTTGTTGCCACGGGTCAGTGCGACGTTGCTGGTCAGAGAGTCCTGGTTGGACGCCAGCGTCGGGTTGGCAAACGGCGCCTTGCTGAAGCTCACGGCCGACCCGGTCCACACGGTTGCGGCCATCGCGGGGCCGCTGGCAAATACCAGCCACAAGGCGGGAAGGAATTTCATCAGTTGACTGGCCATGCCTGTCTACCTCACTGGTGTTAGTCGGGGCACGACCTGGAACCTTACAGGCCTGGCCATGCCCGGCGTGGCCAGGGCGCCAGGGCCGTTTCGGTCCCGGTCGCCCCGGGGAAGAATCCGGCCGCTCCCCGGTTCTACTACCGGCGGCACCAGAAAAGGTTCGTCCCCTCAGTCGAAAACGCCCCAAATATTAAGCACCCTGTTACATCGCCAGCGGGAATATCAGAAATAGCCGTGCAGCTGGACGAATGCCTCGGTCCGGTTCTGCAATGCGTTCTGCGGAATCCCATCATAGGCGCGCACGCCGGTCCGGAGTTGTAGAAATTCCATCGGCGCGTACTCCCAGAGCAGGCTGAAACGATTCTGCTCGTCCTCGTCTACGTCACGGTCAGGCTCGAAATACTCCGCCGTGAGCTTGAGATTCTGGCCCTTGCGGATCAGCCAGTTCGCCTCGAGTAGCCCCACCCACAGCTTGCGCCGGCCGCCTGGCGTGCCTTCATCCTCGATGTAATCGGCCTCGCCAAGCCAACTCACTGGACCCGTCCGCAAGCCAGCGAACAGCCCACCCATTGTCCGGTCACCGGCATCGGAATCATTGACGTTGGCGCTCACGCCCGCGCGCCACCAGCCGCGGATATATTCCAGCCGGCCGCTCACCTGTTTGCCGTTGTCGGTTTCCGGCCCGCCCGCCGTGCCATTGGTGAGACTGACCTGGGCCGTCCACGGGCCGTGCAGCCAACCGACTTCGAGTCCGTCGTCGGGGGTCGCAAAATTGACGCCGGTCACCTGGCGAATGAACGCAGCGTCGTCCTCCAGCCGCCACCCGTAAGGCAAGTAGAACTTGCCCGCCCGCGCGTACCACTCGCCGTGTGCCATGGTGTACTTGAGGTAGGCCTCGAGGTTGTTCGCCCCGTCCGGGGCGATATGTTCGTCCACATAAATATCCAGGCGTTGCGGCAACAAGTTGAGGTTCGCGTAAAGGCGAAACTCGTCCAGGTCGAACTCCGAGGTGCTGTCCTCGCCCGGGACGTCGGTATAACTGGCGCTGGCGAGCAGGTCACCTCCGATCTGCAGCATGGCGCCAACCATGCCGGTCCAGAGCCGCTCCGGGTACTCGCGGCGGGCGGCTAACTGCGTTTGCGCATAGGCGTTGCCAAAAACCGTCCGCAGACCGCCGCCGGCTGGATCCACATGACACTGTGCGCATGGCAATCCCTCCCGTACTGCGAGGTAGGGTTCCGCACCCGCGTGCGAGGCGGCGAGAAGCACTGCGCCGAAAACACTGGCTACTTGCAAACACTTCACGGCTCTACTCCCGACACATGGAACCGCACCACCGCATCGCCGCCGGCGATGCCGTCACCGTCACCGTCGATGGGCGTCCCATTGAGGTCGGCGACGACGACAGGCCCCGCGCCACGGATTCGCAGCTCATAGTCATCGGCCGGCGGCGGCCCGTTGGTGCGAATCCAGACTGACGCGCCACCCGGACCACCCGGCACCAGGCGAATGGCGATCACCACCTCGTTGCCCTCGGCAAATCCGCCGTCCCCACCGGCTGCCATCAGTGTAACGGTGGTGGCAAGCAGCAGGTTCGGGTCGAGCGGCCGGCTAAACACAGCCAGCAACGCCGACGCCGGAGCTGTGACAATTTCGCCGGCGGCCGGCACGCTCGCCACCAGCCGGGCCGGCGCTGCCAGGGCTGCGGGCGGAGCCTGTGCCCCTGCGGCGATCCATTGGCGAATGAGATTGATCTGTGCCGCGTCGAGCGGCGGCCCGCCGAGCGGCATCGGGCTGCCGACCGCGGCGCTGCCCTCGATTTTCTGGACGAGGTAGCTGTTGTCCGGGTCACCCGGCGCCACACGGAACACGCCCGGCGCTTGAACACTGGGCACACTCACGAGCATGGCATAGCTCGCCCCCTCATCGAGGCGCAGCCCCAGAGGCGCCTGCGCGCCAGCGTGGCATACCGTGCACACCGGCGTGAAGATCGTCTCCTGGATCATCGTGAAGTCGTCGTCGCCGGGCGGCGGGCCTTCGTCGATGGGCCGCCCGTTCGCGTCCAGGCCATCGCCATTGCCGGCGCAGGCACTGAGTACTACGCAGAGCGCGCTAAGACCGATCCTGCGCATTTCCTGGCCCATGCGTTTGTCCAACGGACGGCATTTGACGTTAACACGATTGGCACGTTTGAGTTCAACGAGTGTACGCTCCCCCGATGGCAGTGAAAGGCGTAACGGCGATCGTGGGCCTGTGGCTCCTGGCAGCAGGCTGGGCGAACAGCGCCGCTTTTGCCACTGATCAACCCACCGTGTTCATCACGGGGTCCAACCGGGGACTCGGCCTGGAGTTCGCCCGGCAATACGCCGCCAGGAACTGGAATGTCATTGCCACCTGCCGCGATCCGGAGCATGCCACGGAACTAAAAGCGCTGGCCCGTGAGCGGGGCAATGTGGCCATCGAACGGCTGGATGTCACCGATGACGGGCAGATCCAGGCCGTCACCGACAAGTACCGTGGTCAGCCGATCGACGTCCTGCTCAATAACGCGGGCATCTGGGGCTCCCCCGACAAGCAGACCTTCGGCAAGCTGGATTTCGCCGAGCAACAACGGGTCTACGACGTCAACGCCGTGGGCCCGCTACGCGTGACCCAGGCGCTAATCAACAACGTGGCCGCCAGCAAGCAGAAGAAGATCATCGGCCTTGGGGGCGGGATGGCACTGCGCGGAACCGGGCGGCAAACCTCATCTCAATGGTGATCCTGCAAACCGAGGTCAAGGACCGGGGCATTATCATTTTGTTCATCATCCCGGGATTCGTGGACACCCAGATGCTGAAGGACTCGGGCTGGCCGGACTCGGCCCCGCGGATCTCCGCCGAGAAGAGCGCCGGCCTGGTTATCGACCGCATCGAGGTGCTGGATGCGTCGGCAGCCGCCAGGTTGATCAACTACGACGGCACGGTGATTCACTGGTAGACGGGCGAGGTGTGGCAATCTTCAGCAGAGCGGCAATCGTCATTGCCACCGGCCTGTTCCTGATGTCGTGCGGGGCCAAGAGGCCGCCGGAAACGGCGCCAACCCGCGACGTCTTGCTGGCCGGCGAAGTAATGGCCGTGGCCTACTCCGGTTTCCGTGAAGGCCAGCATCCGGACCGCGGCAACGGCGCCATCAATCCGACTGACAATGAGATTCTCGAAGACCTGCGGATCCTCGTCGCCCACGGATTCAGGCTGATCCGTCTTTACGACTCCGGCGAGAACTCAAGAACCACACTGGGACTCATCCGGCAGCATGAATTGCCCATCAAGGTACTGCTGGGCGTGTGGCTCGACGCTGAAGTCAGCAACCATGAAGGATGCCCGTGGCTGGATGCGCCGATACCGGACGATCAGCTGGCGGCCAATGCCCGGAAGAATGCGTTGGAGTTGCGTCACGGTATCGCGCTCGCACGGGAATACGCCGACATCGTGGTCGCGGTGAATGTCGGCAACGAGGCGCTGGTGGAATGGAATGACCACATGGTGCCTCTGGACAGGGTCATCGCCTACGTCCGGGATGTGAAGGCGGCCATCGAACAACCCGTGACCGTCGCAGACAACTACGCCTGGTGGATCAAGGCCGGTGCGCCGCTGGCGGCCGAAGTCGATTTCGTCGGTGTGCACACCTACCCGGCGTGGGAAGAAAAATCAATTGACGACGCCCTCGCCTACACCATTGAAAACATCACCGGCGTGCGCACGGCTCTTCCCGGCAGCACCATCGCGGTACTCGAGGCCGGCTGGGCAACCACCGCCACAGAGTTTGGCGAACGCGCCACCGAGGGGAATCAGAAGCGCTACTATCGCGAATTGCTGGAATGGGCTACGGCGACAAACGTGACGGTGTTCTTTTTCGAGGCGTTTGACGAGCCGTGGAAGGGCAATCCGGACAACCCGCTCGGTGCGGAGAAGCACTGGGGACTTTTCAACGTCGACCGCACGCCAAAAGCCGTCGTCTCTGACTAGGAATCTGGTGCGTCCGTAGAGATTATTCGCGGGCGGCAAAGAGGCGCTCACCGGGCGAAGCGGCGGGCACACCGAGTTCAAGTGAATAGCGGTCACCGATAAGGCGCCAATAGATCATTGTTGAAGCAGAACACGTTCTCGCCACGAAATACGACGTCAAAGTTCATGCCAGAGATAGTCCGCAAAAAGTTTCTGGACCTGGCCAATCCGGGAAATAGCCAATCGTGCGACTCGAGCACAATCAAGGGAAAGTGCTGCACCCAGTCGGTTTTTTCGGCAAACAGATCTTCTTCGCCTCCCTCGATGTCAATTTTGAAAATAAATGGTCTGATTCCGCGATTGATCTGCTCGGCCACTATGTCGCTGGCGGCAAAACCTTTAACTTCTTGTTGACCATGATCTTCTACTCGATATCCCCATTCACCTTCACCCGGATCGTGCAAATAGCGAATCCCGTTTCGGCAGCCGATGGCTCCCTCGATCAACGAATAGTTCAGTCCGGAGCAGTTTAGTTTAAGTAACTCACAGTTGCGTGGCTCCGGCTCGATCGCGAAAACCTTGCATTGATCCCATACCAAAGAAAAGTAAACAACGCTGGCACCAATGTTTGAACCTGCGTCGATAATCAAGGCCGTCTCTTTAGATTTAACAAGCGCTGCATAGCAGCCTTTCAGGCTGACCGACTGAGGAAAATGCCCAACATCATAGTCGCCGTTTTTAAATATTTGCTCAAATACCCCTCTGTCGGCAGCGCTGTCTTTACGAAGATAAAAGGGTCGGGCGGATTGCTCTCCCTGCAGATTGATCTTGATTAGGGATTCCATAGCGGGTTGCCTGGTGCGGCCCAGATATCAGGGCGCCAACCCTGACGGTCCGGGCGGCGCGCTGGGCAGCCCGAGAGTGAAGGTGCCCACCCATTGGAACAAGTTGGCCATTTGGCATCTACTTCGCCGCCGGTGCGCCCCAAATTTCCCGTAGCCGTTTGTCCCGCCCGCAACCCCAGCGATAGGTGTTGTAGCGAACAGGGCTTTTTTTGTAGAAATCCTGGTGATGGCTTTCGGCGCCGCGAATGGGATAGAAGGTACTGGCCTCAAGAACAGGAGTGACCACTTTCTGATCAGGGAATTTAGCGCTCACTCGTTGTCTGGATTCTTCAGCGAGCGCTCGTTCTTGTGCACTAGAGATGAAAATTGCGCTGAGGTAGCTGGGTCCTTTGTCGCAGAACTGCCCCTTGGCGTCGAACGGATCGATGTTAATCCAGAAGTGGTCCAGGATGCCTTGGTAGTTGACTACGTTCGGATCATAGATGATCTCTACCGCCTCGTAATGCCCGGTGTGGTCGCCGTCGTAGGTAGGATTTTTTGCGCTACCCCCGGTAAACCCCGAGATCACCTCGCTTACCCCTTCGAGGGATTCAAAGTCTTTCTCCATGCACCAAAAACAACCGCCCGCGAGGACAGCTTTGTCCGCAACAGCTGAAGGTGCGGACAGGATACTGAGGCTTAGCACGATACAAGTGGTGATATATCTCATCGATGCTCCGATCTGAAATAGATTATCAGTTTACTCATTCAACCAATTAAATTCAGGAGGATGACTGAACGTCCGCCTTCGGCCAGAAGCGCACCGATGCAACGCAAAAAGAAATTCGCCGAAGAGCCTGTGTAAAAACTCGCTTCGATCTCTTGTGGTGGGTAAAGCGCTGTGAATCGAGTCAGCGCAGAACGAAGGAGTGGCGCAAGTGCGCGGTCAACGCCAGGTGGCGGCGGGCTCTGTGGAGAAATTCTTCTCCACCGATGAAAAAACCGGAGTTTTTACACAGTCTCCGAAGCGGGTCCCCTGGTGCAGTCTGTTACTGCGTTTAAGTCGGTAGCCTTAAGGCACCAACCCCGACGGCCCTGACGGCTGGCCGAGCCGACT
>JAQBGF010000111.1:0-10769 GCA_032122615.1 Gammaproteobacteria bacterium
ACCGGCGACCTTGGTGGCAGTGCCAGCACGAGCACATTCACCACCGCGATCATCGGCCGGATCAAGAACAGCTGAGGCAGGAAACCGGCGAGATCAGGGCCTCGAAAGCTCCGCTGACGAGAATTTTTTCTCATATAATTCAATGCCTTGCAATGGAATTCTAGAAACTTTTGTGCGATGGCGCGCCCCGGGGCACTCCAGCGAAGCGCCGATGGCGAGACCTGCCTGGAGACGGTGGGTGCCGGGATGCCCCTGCTCGACGTGCCGGGCGCATCACGCCTTGGCGACGTTATGGCCACGGCGCGGTAGGCCTGACAGTCCAGGGTGCACGAAAGTACCCTGATGCAATTCCTTAGTCTTTAAGTTTGCAGGGGCGGCGTCTGCCGCCCCTGCGTACGGTCAGAACGTATACAGCAGGCTCGCCGAGAGAAAGTCGACGTCGGCCGCATCAATATCGAAAAGTTCGTATTCAGCGCGAATCTGGAAGGAGCCAATCTGGAAGCGCGCACCAATGCCGTACGCCGGGTCGGTGCCGTCATCGTCGGCCGAGTCACCCTCTCCGGACACCTTGGCATCCCAGTTGACTGCGCCCACTTTGCCGAAGACACCAATCGGCCCCAAATTGACGCCGGCCACGCCAAAGGCCGCCAGCGCATCCGCATCCACTTTGATGCCGGCGTCATCGGCTTTGCCGAAATCGATGTAGCTGCCTTCAACGGCCAGGTCGATCAGGGGAATCCATCCGAAGTTGAAACCGACAATGGCCTTGTAGCCGGTGTCATCGCCGTCGAAGTTGAAGGACCCGCCTCCCGAACCACCGACGTTGATGTCACCAACCGAGGCCTGGCCCACGCCCGCGCCGAGGTAAAAGCCGCTGTCCGCTCCGGCAAAGGCTGGCCCGGAAGCCAGAGCTGCCGTGAGTAACGTGGAGGTCGCGATCAGTTGAACTGAGTTCATGGATGAGTTTCCGCCTGCGGATGAATGAAACGAACGCGATTCTACGGGTAATGTCGGCGACCCCGCAATGAGCGTTCGAGACCAGTGCCAGTAGCGTCAAACCCCGGGATGTAGGCCCCGGCATCAGGACTGGTGAATGGGATCGATCTACGCCACGGTCCGCGGAGCCTCGTCGGGCTCGATGTCCAGGTTGACCACCACCGCTTCACCGTCGCTGCGCACGAGCACGCATTCCAGGACTTCTGTCGGACTCGCGTTGATCTCCCGGTGCGGCACGAACGGCGGGACGTAGATGAAATCCCCGGGCCCCGCCTCCGCTGTAAACTCAAGCCGTTCGCCCCAGCGCATGCGGGCTCGCCCCCTGACCACGTAGATCACGCTCTCCAGCGGCCCGTGGTGGTGGGCGCCGGTTCTGGCGTCCGGGATTACGCGCACGCCGTCGTGTTGCCAGCGATCCTGGATGGTCAATTCCCCAGCAGTCTCAGTAACTCGTTCCGCGCCGCGCGTTACTGCCGGTAGGCATCGTGCCAGTCGGACGACGGGCCGTCGATAATTATTTCACCGACGACCGGCATGGCCGAACCGTCGGCCGGGAAGCCAGGCAGGGGCAGTGGCAGTAACGGCCCGAAGGTCAGCTCCGGCAGATCCATACGGACGGTGAAGCCAGGATTATCGGTGCCGGTCACCGGCAGCGTCGAGAATCTCGGCTCCGCGTACGGGTAGGGTGTGCTCCCCTTGATCGTGACCGACATTGATTTCCAGCCATTGTTCAGACGCCGGCCGCCGAACATTGCCCAGGTGCAGCTCAGAGCGCTGTACTGCGTAAGGGTGGGCAACGGCGTATTGGTCTTGATCACCGGCCGCGCGGTCAGGTGGGCGCCCTGCCGCCCGCAGGCACCGCTGCCACCAACCCGGCTATTGATGAAGCTGAACCCCTGGCTCACCGCATAGGCCACGACATCCACGGGCTTCACGCTGGTGGTCCAGTTGATGGTATGGCGCGTGATTACCGGGTCCGGCGCGATCGGGGTGTTAACCACGACTTCGAAATTGAGCTGTATGGTGTCGCTGGTGGGTGGCGTCCCTACTGCAGCCCCGCAGACCTCCCGGGTTGCGACGAAGTAGACGGTTTTCGTGCCGCCCACCCCGTTGCTGAGCGTGAACTGCGGCGCTGTGCTGTAACTTTGCCAGGAAGCACCGTCGAAATTCGGGTTCTCGCTGGCGATATACCGGGGGTTCGTGCCGGCAGGATCGAACGTCACCTGATTATTGAGTGCCACCGTGGGGTTCGTCGTGCTCGCGGCGCCGTTGTTGATCGCGAGTGTTGCCTTGGCCTTCGGCGCGACGACGTCGATCGTATCGCTGACGATTGCGGACTCCAGCAGGTTGCCGGAAACCGGGCTCTGAACCTGGAAATAGACGGTTTTCGTCCCGGCGCCGGCACTGAGCTCGAACGTCGGGGCGGCCGTGTAAAGCTGCCACGGCGCCACGCGAATCGCAGCCCGGTCTTCGCTGGCCCGGTATGCCTTCGGTGCAGGTCCTGAAACACTATTGTTGAGCGAAACCGTCTGCCTTATCGTGCAGCTTCCGCCGATATTGATGCGCAACGTGGCTGATGGCGGCTGGGGCGCCGCAGCCGGGGCCTGCAGGGTCAACTCCGCGTTCTGGTTATTGCCGCTGACGCTGATCGCAAGCTGCCCCTGCAGATTCGCCCGTTGCCCCGTGAT
Source organism: Gammaproteobacteria bacterium (assembly GCA_032122615.1). Taxonomy (GTDB): domain Bacteria; phylum Pseudomonadota; class Gammaproteobacteria; order Steroidobacterales; genus SHZI01. The sequence continues at coordinate 2,685 of JAQBGF010000111.1, forward strand.
CGTTGTGCTGCCTTCCGGGACGTCCCGGAACGTGACCCGGGAATTGCCGCCGGTTTGATCCTGGGCGCTGTATTGGCCGTTGGTGACCGTGACCGTGACGCCGGCTCCGGCAGACGACCCGTCCTCGAGCAAGGCCCGTATGTTGAGCCGGGTCGCCGACGCAGCCATGGAGAACATGGCCACCGAAACCAGCAAACCAGTGCTGGTCAGTGAAGTGAATAGCGCATGGCGTCGCATTTCGCTCTCCCCATTCCCGTTCTCGTAACGCTTCTGCTATCGCCCGGTGTCTTGCCACGGCTGAGCGCGCAGCTCCCGCTAACGTGCGGTGAAGATCAGGTCAACCACCAGAACAGAAAGGCGTCGGATAGAAGTCCTTACGATTGTCGTCTTCGTTGCTCTCGCCGATACCCTTGTCGGCGTCGGCCGTCACACGAATCCGGAGCTTTGCAGCACGGCAGTTCGTGACCCAGAGATCGCGGTTGAAGCAGTAGCTCTGCCCGGCGCTGAGCGCGGTGGAGATCTTGTGCCGCGACCAGTAGTACGCAGTCGGTCGCCCGCCCTTGTCGTCCGGATAGCTGTAAATGATCGACCACCAACCGGGATCCGCGGGCGGTTTGGCAGCGGTAATCCCGGCGTTGCGCACGCAGATCCGGAAGCGTTGTTTAAAGGTGTTGTTGACCATCGGTTCGGTTGTAAATACCTGTGTTAGCGTCACCGATTCTGGGATCAGGTTAGGCATAGTTCTTAGCGGGACAATGGGATCGATCGGCGGGCGCTGGGCGCTGGCAACCAGTGGCGCGAGGCCAACTAAAAGGATCATTACCGCCAGGATCCCTGGTTTATGCCTGGAAGACCGAGTGCTGATGTGACTGGCGTCCGAGTTCATGATGCAACCTCCAGATAGGGGCGTGAAATGCGGTTACCGGGTTCTGGCCGGTAACACGAGCGTCGCCTCGAGGTTGAAGGTAGCGGCGATCTGGCGGACGGGCAATTAGACGAAAGTAGTATCGCCGGGGCCGGCAGCCAATCCCGTCAGTTCCCCAGCAGTCTCAGGAACTCGTTCCGCGTCTGCGGGTGCGAGCGGAAGTTGCCGAGCATGCAGGACGTGGTCATCACGGAGTTCTGCTTTTCCACACCGCGCATCATCATGCACATGTGCTGGGCCTCAATCACAACGCCAACGCCCTTGCCGCCAATCGCCGAGTGAACACACTCCGCAATCTGCTTGGTGAGCACTTCCTGAATCTGCAGTCGACGCGCGAAGTAGTCCACGATGCGGGCGATCTTTGACAGGCCCAGCACCTTGCCGTCGGGCAGGTAGGCCACGTTGCACTTCCCGATGAAGGGCAGCATGTGGTGCTCGCACATCGAGTACATCTCGATGTTGCGCACGATGACCATCTCGTCCGTGTCGCTGGTAAACACGGCCTCGTTGATGAGCTTGTTGATGTCCTGTCGGTAGCCGCGGGTCAGGAAATAAAACGCCTTCGCGGCGCGCTCCGGGGTTCTCACCATGCCCTCGCGCTCCACGTCCTCGCCGAGCAGGGTGATGATGTCCCGAAAGCGGTCGGTCATCGTAGCAATAGTCCGTTTCTCGTCCTGTTCGGACACGGGAAGTCTCACGACGGGCTGGTGCGACACTGGGCCGGCTCCTGTGGTTACTCTGCCTGCGGATCGGATTGTAAACGGTCTGACCGCGGGGACACGGGCTGAGGGGTTGGGGGTTCAGGGACCCGGGGCCTGTTCACCGGCAAATCTTCGTTGACGTGCTGTGCCCGGATGCGCTGCGAGGCCAGAAAATCTGCCAGCCCGCGGACCGTCGGCGTTTCAAAGACCCGGATCAGCGGCAGCTCGATACCGAGCCGGTCCCGGATCCGCGCCACCAGGCGAGTCGCCAGCAGCGAGTGCCCGCCGAGGGCGAAGAAATCGTCGTCAAGGCCGACGCGCTCAATATTGAGCAGTGCCCGCCAGATCTCGAGCAGTGTGGCCTCGATGTGGCTGGTCTTGTCCGCTGTAGGAGCGGCAGTAGGAGCGGCTTCAGCCGCGACACTTTCGGGTATACGTTCGGACGAGTTGGCGGCTGAAGCCGCTCCAACTGCCGCTCCTGCCAGGGCGAGTGCCTGACGATCAACCTTGCCATTCGGCAAGCGCGGCAAGGCCTCGCATGGCGTGAAACGCGCGGGAACCAGGGCCGCGGGCAAGAGAGTGAGCAGGTGCGCGCGCAGCGCTGGTACGGCGGGCGGCGCCTCCCCGGCGCGCGGCGTGTACCAGGCGGCCAGCACCGGTTCGCCGCCAGCGTCTATCGGCGCGAGAGCCACGGCGTCGTCGATCACCGGGTGCGTGCGCAGCGCGGTCTCGATGTCGCCGGCTTCGATGCGGATGCCGCCGATCTTCAGGCGGCTGTCGCGGCGACCGACGTAAACGAGATTACCGTCGGGCAGGTACCTCGCAAGATCGCCGGTGCGAAAGCGGCGGGCGATGGCAGGAGCGGCGGTAGGAGCGGCTTCAGCCGCGACCCCGTCCGACCGTATACCCGAAAGTGTCGCGGCTGAAGCCGCTCCTGCGGGCGATCCTGCGGGGAGAGGCCAGTAGCCCGGAGTGACGTGGGCGCCGTCGAGCACGATTTCACCGGCAAAGGGCGCGGGCGAACCGGCATCGTCCAGCAACGTAAGGCGCCGCCCGTCCGCCACTGACTGGCCGATCGGCAGTTGCTGGCCGTAGGGGTGCGTGTCTTTCGCGGCAAACCACTGGGTGACGGCGGTCGCCTCGGTCAATCCGTAGCCATTGACGAACCGGGCAGACTTGCCGAAGCGCGCACGGAACAATTCAAAGTCGGCGCGGCGCGCTGATTCGCCACCGAGAACGACCAGCCGCACCCGCGAGAGATCCTGCCGGCACGCCACGTGGCCGCCGAAGAGGTAGCGGTATACGGTCGGCGTCGCGTGCAGGACGGTGAGTCCCCGGTCGGCAATCCGGTCCAGGAGGGTTTCGCGGTCGAGACGCCGGACGTCGAGCGGACAGACGGACGCGCCGGTGAGCAACGCGCCGAAGATGTCCTGCACGGCGGCGTCGTAGCCGGCGGTCGACAGGAGGCTCAGGCGGTCGTCGGGGGTGATGCCCAGATTGCCCGCCCACGCCCGGACGAAGTGCAAGACGTTGCGGTGAGTCTGCGGCACACCCTTCGGCTTCCCGGTGCTGCCCGAGGTGTACAGCAGGTACGCGAGCGAGTCCGGCCCCAGCGTCGGGACGGTAACGGCGGCACCAATGCCGGGCTCCGGCTGCAGTTCATCCATCACGACCAGCGACAATCCCGGCAGCGGCCACGCGGGCGACTCGCCGTCTGTCACCACGACCCGCAAGCCGGCGTCCCGGACGATCGTCGCCAGCCGCGCCGGCGGTGCCAGAGGATCCAGCGGCACGTAAACCGCGCCCGCCTGCAGCACGCCGAGAATTCCGGCCACTTGTCCCGCGCCGTGGCCGAACCACAGGCCGACCCGGTCCCCGGGTCGCACGTCGTGCCGGGCAAGCCCGACGGTAACCGCGGCGGCCTCGGCCGCCAGGGCAGCGTAGCTCCAGTCGATTGCGGCGCGTGTCGCCGTTGCCGGGGCGCTCACCGCGAGCGCTGCCGGGTCTCGTGCCAGCTGTGCAGCGAACGCGGCCGGCAGTGTCATTGCCGTGGAGGCAAACGGCACCTGACCCACGAGCGGCATCGCGGCCGATGCCGGCGGCGAAAACGGCAGGTCGGTCAGCCGCCCGTCCGGCGCCGCGACCAGGCCGGACAGCAGCACCGCGTAGTCCGCGACCAGGCGCTCAACGGACGCCGGCAGGAACAGGTCGGTGCTGTACTCCACACTGACAGCAATGCCCGTCGTGGTCTCCGCCAGGGAAACGCTGAGATCAAACTTCGCCGCGTGACGCGGAACCGCCACAGGCTGCACGGCGAGACCTGCCAGCTCCAGTGGCACGCCCGGCTCACTGTGCAGGTTGAACAGCACCTGGAACAGCGGCGTGCGACTCGTGTTCCGCGGCGGCTGCAGGACTTCCACCAGCAATTCAAACGGCACTTCAGCGTGCTCGTAGGCCTCAAGCGTCATCCCGCGCACCCGCGCGAGCAGCTCGCGTCGCGTCGGGTTGCCGCGGAGGTCCGTCCGCAGCACCAGGGTATTGATGAAGAAGCCGACCAGCCCTTCGAGATCGCTATCCGGACGGCCCGCCACCGGTGTGCCTATCACGACGTCTTCCGTTCCGGTGTAGCGCGCGAGAAGCACGTCGAAGGCAGCGAGCATGACCATGAACAAGGTACATCCCTCGGCGCGGGCCAGTGCATGCAGTTCGGCCTGCAAGCCGGCGGGCAACGTGCGGGAGTACCGGGCGCCGCGCGGCGACGGCAGCGCCGGCCGCGGCCGGTCCGTGGGCAAGTCGAGAAACGGCGGCGCGTCGTGCAGCTGTGTTTTCCAGTACTCGAGCTGGCGGGCAAGGTCGCCACCGCCCAGCGCCCGCCGCTGCTCCCGCGCGTAGCTGGCGTAATCGCGGGTCAGCGTCGGCAACTTGACGGCGTCGCCCCGCCTGCCAGCCTCGTACAACAACGCGAGCTCACGAGTGAGCACGCCCAGCGACCAGCCATCCGCCACGATGTGGTGACCGACAACCAGCAGGGTGTGTACCTCGGGCGCGCTCCCGATCAGCAGCGCACGAACCAGTGGCCCCGTCGCCAGATCGAACGGCGTGGCCGCGGCGTCCGCCGCGATTCCCGCCACGTCCGCCTGCTCGGCGGCAACAAACTGCAGGGGCCAGCCTGTGGACGCGGCGATGACCTGCTCGGGCTGGCCGTCGCGCTCCCGGAAGTGGGTGCGCAGGCTGCTGTGACGGTCGGCCAGCGCGGCTAGCGCCGACTGCAAGGCGCGGCGATCGAGCGCGCCGCGCAGCTCGAACGCCCATGCGAGGTGGTACGCGGTGTTGCCGGGCTGCAGGCGATCTAAGAGCCAGAGCCGCTGCTGGACAAGAGACAGCGGCGCGATCTCCTCATGTAGGAGCGGCTTCAGCCGCGACTCTTGAATATGTGAGGTCGCGGCTGAAGCCGCTCCTACCTGGGCCGGTGCCGGCAGCGCGGCCGCCAGCGCGCGCACCGTTGGCGTCTCGAACACCGCACGCAGCGGCAGGGTCACGCGCATCCCGCTGGCAACGCGGGCGACCAGCCGCGTGGCCAGCAGCGAATGCCCGCCGCGCGCGAAGAAGTCGTCGTCGAGACCAACCGGCGTGCCGAGCAGCTCCCGAAAAATTTCGAGCAGCGCGAGTTCCGCTGCCCCGGGGGCGGCTGTAGGAGCGGCCGTAGGAGCGGCTTCAGCCGCGACCCGTGCTAACAAACCGGGTGTCGCGGCTGAAGCCGCTCCTACGGGCGGCGGGACGGTCGGTGACGGCAGCGCGGCGCGATCCACCTTGCCGTTTGGCGTAACCGGCAGCGCCGACAGCCACACGATCGTCGACGGCAGCATGTACACCGGCAGTGTCCGGCGCAGCATCGCCATCAGTTCGTCGTCGGCCACCGGTTCGTCATGGGCGGACAGGTAAGCGACCAGCCGCGGGTCACCCGCCACCTCGCGCCGGACGACGACCGCCTCGCGCACGCCAGCGTGCGCGAGCAAGGCCGCCTCCACTTCGCCGGGTTCGATGCGAAAGCCGCGCAGCTTGAACTGGAAGTCCGTGCGCCCGAGCACGTCGAGCCGCCCGTCGGCCAGCCACCGCGCGCGGTCGCCCGTGCGATACATCCGGCCACCGCGACGTATGGGATTAAACGGGTCGGGCTGAAAGCGCTGCGCCGTCAGTTCCGGCTGACCGTGGTAGCCGAGAGCCACACCGTCACCGCCGATCCAGAGTTCGCCCCGGGCACCGATGGGCACCGGCTGCAATTGCCCGTCCAGGACGTAGCAGCGCGTGCTGGCAATCGGCCGGCCAATCGCGACCGGACCCTCCTCGCCGGAAACGCGGTCGACGCAGGACCAGATCGTGGTTTCCGTTGGCCCGTAAAGATTCCAGAGCCCGGCGCCGAGCGGCAGCAGCTGATTCGCCAGGTCGCGGTCCAGCGCCTCGCCCCCGCAGTACAGCCGCAGGTCGGCGCACCCGCGCCACCCCGCCGCCAGCAGGTTGCGCCAGGTGGCCGGGGTTGCCTGCATTACTGTGATGCGCCCGGCATCCAGCAGATCGATCAGCCGCGCGGGATCACGCACATCGTCCTCGCTGGCAATCACCGTCGTTGCGCCCACCGTGAGCGGTAACAACAACTCCAGCACGGCGATGTCGAAAGCTGGCGTCGTCACCGCCAACAGGCGGTCGCCGGATGCCAGGCCGGGCTCGTTTGCCATGCTGACGAGAAAATTCACGACAGCCTGCTGCGGAACGACGACGCCCTTGGGCCGGCCGGTCGAGCCGGAGGTATAGATAAGGTAAGCGGGCGCGGCGCCGGGCTTGTTAGCGGTAGGAGCGCCTTCAGGCGCGACCGGGACCGGGGTCGCGCCTGAAGGCGCTCCTACACGGGAGACCGCGAGGATGCGGCCGCCGAAGTCCGTGAAGCGGTCCGCCAGTGCGGACGACGTCAGCAACAGCTCGGCGCCCGAGTCCTCCAGCACGAAGCTCCGGCGCGCCGGCGGGTGACCGGGATCCAGCGGCAAGTAGTGGCCGCCCGCGCGCAGCACACCAAGCATCGCCACCAGCATCTCGTGCGAACGTGCCAGGCAGATGGCCACGGGCGTTCGGCCCGTCATGCCCGCCGCGTGAAGCTCCGCGGCGAGTTCGCCCGAGCGCCTTTCCAGTTGCGCGTAGTCAAGGCACAGACCCTCGCACTCCACCGCAATGGCGTCCGGCGTACGGCGGGCCTGCGCGGCGAACATCGAGTACACATCGCCGTCGGTCGGACTGGTGCCGGGCTCAAATGTGGCGGCGGGCGTGGCGAGCGGCTGCCAGTCGTGCAACTGGCGCTGGCGGTCCGCGTGCGCCTGAACCGGCAGCGTCCCGATGACCGCCGCCGGCTCCGCGACAATCGCCGCCAGCAGCGCTTCAAAACCGGCAGCCAGGCGTTCGATCGTTCCTGCGTCAAACAGGTCCGTGCTGTACTCCAGGCCGAGCCATAACTGGCCGTCGTAGTCAGACACCGACACGGCGAGATCGAAGCGCGCGCTGCCACCTGCCGCGATCTCCGCAGGCGACACCTGCAGATCACCAAACTTGCCTGCCTCCCACGGCGTGTTCTGCACAACGAACAGCACCTGGAACAGCGGCGAGTGCGCGAGACTGCGCGGCGGCTTCAGCACTTCCACCAACTTCTCGAACGGCAGGTCCTGGTGGGTGAAGGCCTCCAGGGAGGTGGCGCGAACCTGGCGCAACAGCGCCCTGAAATCCCCGGCGGCATCGACGCGCGTGCGAATCGCCAGCGTGTTGGCGAAGAAGCCGACGAGGCCTTCGAGTTCCGTGCGCCGTCGACCGGCGATCGGCGTGCCGACAACGAGATCGTACTGACCCGACCAGCGGGCCAGCAACACATTGAAGGCAGCAAACAGCACCATGAACAGCGTGACGCCCTCCGCGGTTGCCAGCCGCTTCAGCTGAGCACTGAGTTCCGTCGGCAGGCCGCGCCCTGTCCGGTTGCCTTTATAGGTTTGCAAGCGCGGCCGCGGGTGATCCAGCGGGAGATCCAGGAACACCGGCGCGCCGGCCAGGTGCTGACGCCAGAAGGCCAGCTGCTGCGCCAGTTCGGCGCCGGACAGCCAGTCGCGCTGCCAGACCGCGAAGTCGGCGTATTGCACGGGCAGGTCCGGCAGTTCGGGGTGCCCCCCGCTCACAATGGCGCGATAGGCCGCGGCGAGATCCTGGAAGAGCACACCGGACGACCAGGCATCCGACACGATGTGATGACTGAGAAGCAGCAGCACGTGCAGACCGGCGGCCTGCTCAACGAGGAACACCCGCAGCAACGGCCCCTCGCGGATGTCGAAGCTGTGCGCTGCCAGCTCACCGAGCCGGCACCGCACGTCGTCCTCCGTGGCGCCGCGCATCGCCACGTGCTCCACCGGCACGGCCATCGTGCTCGCGACG
>JAQBGF010000112.1:0-54144 GCA_032122615.1 Gammaproteobacteria bacterium
AGGCCGACCTGAACTGTAACGGGGCTGTGAATGCACAGGACACCACGATGTTCCGACAACTGCTCGGATCGCCATCCGGGCCGTCCGGGCTGGTGCCCTGACGAACGATTCTCAAGTTGCTCGTTGACCCTCCGCGCGGACCCTCGGGGGCGGTGTTGCGGCAACGGGCTGCTCCTGGTGAGCCAGCATCTCACCGATCATTGTCTCGACGAAGGCAAATCGCGCTTCCGTCACCTCCAGGGGCGCCGAAAACCGGAATTTCTGCTGACGGTCCAGTCGGTAGGTCGTGGGTTCGTTCCGGAGTTGCGTGACGATCCAGGCCGGGCTGACCGTGGTGTGTGGGCCGAACTCGACAAAGCCGCCCACCGAGCTGGCATCGATTCGCCGGATGGATAGCGGCTCGGCCCGCAGGCGAAGCGCGGTCATTCGGAACAGGTGCCGCGTGGCTTCCGGTAGGGGGCCAAAGCGATCGACCAGTTCCACCTGGAGTTCCCGTAGCGCGTCGCCGCTTCGGGCGCTCGCGATCCGTTTGTAGTGCACGAGCCGCAGGTGCACGTCGGGCATGTAGTCGTCCGGTAGCAGGGCGGGCAGGTGGAGATTGATTTCCGCCATCGGCGCCATGGCATTGTCGAGGTCCGGCTCCAGGCCGTCCTGCAACGCCTTGACGGTTCGCGTCAGCATGTCGTTGTAGAGTTCAAAGCCGATTTCCTGGATCTGGCCACTTTGCCCTTCGCCCAGGAGTTCGCCAGCGCCCCGGATCTCCATGTCGTGCGTGGCCAGCATGAAGCCGGAGCCGAGATCCTCCAGTGAGGCGATGGCATCCAGCCGCTTCCCGGCGTCCGCAGTGAGCGCCTCCCGTGGCGGCGCAAGCAGGTAGGCAAACGCCTGGTGGTGTGAGCGCCCGACCCGACCGCGCAACTGGTGCAGCTGGGCCAGGCCAAAGCGATCGGCCCGGTTGATAATGATCGTGTTGGCCGACGGGATGTCGAGGCCGCTTTCGATAATCGCCGTGCACAACAGTATGTGGAAGCGCCGGTGATGGAAATCGACCATGACCTGTTCCAGGTCCCGTTCGCGCATCTGGCCGTGGGCGATTTCAATGCGGGCTTCAGGGACGAGCGCAGCCAGTTCGGCTGCGATGTCCTCGATGTCCTCGATGTGGTTGTGGACGAAGTAGACCTGGCCCCCGCGCTTCAGTTCACGCAAGCAAGCCTCGCGCACTACCCGGCCCTCGAACCGTGTGACGAAGGTCTTGATACTGAGTCTTGATTCGGGTGGTGTGGCGATCAGCGACAAATCGCGCAGCCGGCCTAGCGCCATGTTCAGCGTGCGGGGAATCGGGGTGGCCGTCAGGGTCAAGACGTCGGCCTCGGTGCGCAGGGCCTTGAGGCGCTCCTTGTGCCGGACGCCAAAGCGATGCTCCTCGTCAACGATGATCAGGCCCAGGTTCTTGAAGCGCATGTCGCCCTGGAGCAGCCGGTGCGTGCCGATGACGATATCCACACTGCCGGCCTCGATGCCATCGAGTACCTTGCGGCTTTCCTGCGCGGTCCGGAACCGGGACAGCACCTCGACCGACACCGGCCAGTCGGCGAAGCGATCCGCGAAGGTCTGGTAGTGCTGCTGCGCCAGCAGGGTGGTGGGGACGAGAACGGCAACTTGCCGCCCCTGCGACACGGCCATGAAGGCCGCGCGCAACGCGACCTCGGTCTTGCCGAAGCCAACATCGCCACAGACCAGCCGGTCCATCGGTTTACCGCTGCTGAGATCGCTGACAACGGCGTCGATCGCGCTGGCCTGATCCTCGGTAGGTTCGAAGGGAAAGCCGGCGGCGAAGGCGGCGTAGTCGTGCTGGGTGTCCGGCGGACGGGTGGTCTGGCGGGCCGCCCGTTTAGCGTACAGTTCAAGCAGCTCGGCGGCCACATCACGGATGCGCACGGCAGCCTTGCGCCGGGCCTTGTCCCACTGATCGCTGCCGAGCTTGTGCAGCGGCGCGTCTTCGGCGGAAGTGCCGGTGTAGCGGGAGACCCTATGCAGCGAGGCCACGGGCACGTGCAACAAGTCGCCCCCGGCGTATTCCAGCGTCAGGAACTCCATCGGCAATTCGTCGATCGTCATGGTGGTCAGGCCACGGTAGCGGCCGACGCCGTGGTCGACATGGACGATCGGTGCGCCGGGGTGCAGGTCGGTCAGGTCGCTAAGGATCTGTTCCGGATCCCGCACGCGTCGTTGCCGGCGCCGGCCCCGCGGCCGTGCCCCGTAGAGTTCCCGTTCCGTGATGATGCCGATGCCAGCCTCGCGCAGCAGCAGGCCCTGGTTCAGTGGGGCAATGCTGACCATGGCAGGGTGCGTCGACGTGAGGAAGTTCCCCCAACTGGTGGCTTCTGTGCTGGGCACGCCCTCCTGGCGCAGCAGGTCGGCGAGCATCTCGCGGCGTCCGGGTGACTCGGCCGCGAACAACAGGCGGCCCGGGAAGTTGCGGATGAACTCCCGCAAGCGCTCCGTCGGTACCTCCGCGCGTGCGTCCATCAGTAGCGACGGGAGGGGCGCAAGCCCGGCGGTGGCGGCCCGCTCTTCGCTCGCGGTGGGGTCCGGTGTGCCGGAGTCCAGCACCAGCAGCGGCGCTGCCGCGATTCGGGCGAGATGCTCCTCGGGCGTGCCATTGAGCTCGTGGGGCTCCAGTGCCGGGCGCTCCGAGTCCTCCCGGTTGTCCAGGAAACGCTCGTTGATCTGGTGCCAGGCGGGTGCGAGCAGTTCCTTAGGTTCACCCAGCGCAATCGTGAGGCGGGTCGCGGGCAGGTAATCCCACAGCAGCGCCGTGCTGTCGAAGAACAGGGGCAGGTAGTTTTCGATGCCGCCCGGCATCCGGCCTTCAGAGACTTCCCGGTAGATGACGGACCGGGCCGGATTGCCTTCGAAGCGCCGGCGGTAGGCCTGACGGAACTGCTTTATCGCCTCGGCGTCCACTGGCATCTCGCGCGCCGGCAGGGTTTCCAGTGATCCGATCACCTCGCTGGAGAGCTGGGAGTCCGGGTCGAAGTGCCGCAAGGTGTCGATCTCGTCGTCGAGAAAGTCCACCCTGACGGGCAAGGTCGAGCCCATCGGGTAGAAATCGAGCAGGGAGCCGCGAACGGCAAAGTCGCCATGTTCCAGCACCTGGGACACTCGCTGATAGCCGGCGGATTCGAGTTGGAGTCGCAGTTGTTCCGGGCGAAGCTTCTGGCCGGTTGCCAGCGCGACGCTGTAGCCGCCGATGTAGCGAACGGGCGCAACCCGCGGCAACAACGTGGATGAGGCAACAAGCAGGGTGTCGATCCGTCCTGCAGCTACGTCACGAAGAACGGTCAGGCGGCGGGAAATGAGGTCCTGGTACGGGCTGAACGTGTCGTAGGACAAGACCTCGGTGTCCGGAAACAGGGCAAGCCGCGGTGTGTCGCCCGCGAAGTAACGCAGTTCTGCTTCAAGCGACTCGGCGCGTGCCACGGTCGGCACAATAATCAACCAGAAATCCGCGCTTGCAGGCCGCAGCGCCGCCAGTCCCAGGGCATGGCCACATGCTGCCAGACCCGCCCAATTGCGGCGACCGCCGGGGGCGGAGGGCAGGGGCAGGGGCAGCGGAAGCAGGGTCTGAATAGGGGGCGCGATGCCAGTCATAAGGACCCGCTCTCCAGCGGGCCCGGCATTATCCCACCGATGACGACGAAGCGGGGTCTAGCGGCGGACCGTATGCACGACGTGGTCGAATTCGAAGAACACGACAAAGTCTGCGTAGTCCCAGCGGGTGATAGGCGGTTCGCCGACGGCACCCGAACGACTGGCGGGGGCTCCAAACCGGGCCTCGACACTGACCATATTGCTGCCTCGTGCTGGCCGTTCCGCGACTGTTGCCCGGGCCGCAGACACACCTTCGACCAGCAAGGTGTCCGCCAGGGCATTCACGGTGCTACACAGACCGGCAACCAGTGCCAGGGTGATTACGAGAGTTCGTGAGGATAAAGCCATGCTAACCTCTCCATGGACTTGCGCTTCCGAATATAACACTCGGGCTTCCCTCAGAAAAACCACCTATCTCATGGACTTGGCAGGAGAAATGCGGTACCCCCCCGTGCCTGGGCAGGGTCACGCGCCTGTGGGTGGCCGGAAACGGCTCTAGGACATGTTGAGGCCCACCACCGTCTGGATTGCGCTGCGTTACCTTCGCGCACAGCGTGCGAACCCGTTTGCTTCGCTGGTCGCGTTGTCCTCGGTCGTTGGTGTGGCGCTGGGCGTGGCGGCCCTGATCGTCGTGCTGTCCGTGATGAATGGTTTTGAGAACGAGCTGCGTTCTCGCCTCGTGGCTATCACCGGTCATGCTGCCGTCCTGACCGGGAACGGCGAACCGGCCTGGAGGGACATCCTGGCTGATGTAGTGGACGCGCCCGGTGTGCTGTCGGCATCTCCCTATATTGAACTCGAGGCGATGGTGGCCCTTGGCGGTGAGTTGTCCGGCGCCGTGATCGAAGGGGTGGATGCCGTTCGTGGCGCGCCGATCGCTGGTCTGGCGGGCGCCCTGCGTGGCGGTTCCCTGGCCGATCTCACGACCGGTTCGTGGCACGCGCTGCTCGGCCGCTCGCTGGCGGCGCGTCTCGGCGTCGATCGTGGCGATACCGTTCGGGTCCTGGTGCCCGTGCGAGATGCGGGTGGCCGCGTGATTTCCCGGTTGCGGGAGCTGACGGTGATCGGTGTCTTCGAAGTGGGTGTCAGGGATCACGATGCCGTGCGCATGCTCGTGAGTCTCGGTGACGCCGCGGTGCTGGCCGGACTGCGCGACAACGTGACCGGCATACGCCTGCAGACCAGCGACATCTTTGCGGCGCCGCGTATTCTGGAGCGCTGGCTGGCGGGCTGGGTGGCGCGTGGGCATCCGGCGCCTGCCACGACCGACTGGACGCGGGATAACGCGACGTACTTCCGTGCCGTACGCATCGAGAAGACGATGATGACGCTGCTCCTTTCCCTGATCGTCGCCGTGGCGGCCTTTAACATTGTGGCTACGCTGGTCATGGTCGTGACCGACAAGCGACCTGGCATCGCGATCCTTCGCACGCTAGGGTTTTCCCGTGGGGCGGTAGTCCGAATGTTTGCGTTGCAGGGAATTCTGATCGGTTGGGCCGGGGTGCTGATGGGCATCGCCGGCGGCGCACTTCTGGCAACCAACATCGGGACGGTTGCTCCAGCGCTCGAGCGCTTGTTCGGCTTCGAGTTCATGCCGGCCGATGTCTACTACCTTACGTCGCTGCCGGCAGACCTGAAGGGGAGCGACCTCTTCTGGGTCAGCTTCATTGCCCTCGCTGTGACCGCCTGCGCGACGATATATCCGGCGCTCCGGGCAGCCGCTGTGGCGCCGGCCGAAGTCCTGCGTTACGAGTAGGATTGCCCCTCGCATGTTGCGCCCTTATGAACTCGCGATCGCGCTCCGTTACGTCCGGTCGCGGAACAAGAACCGGTTTATCTCCTTCATCTCCGTCATTTCCATGGCGGGTATTGCGCTGGCTGTTGCCGTACTGATTATGGTGCTGTCGGTCATGAACGGCTTCGAATCAGAAGTTCGCAACCGGATCCTCCAGATCGTCGCCCACGGCTCGATCACAGGCCTCGACGGACGAATCAGTGACTGGCAGTCGCTGGCCACCGTTGCCGCGCAGGATCCGGATGTCCGGTCCGTTGCCCGGTTCGTGGATGGTCAGGCGATGCTCGTCGGGCCCGTCGAGATCCGCGGCGTGCAGGTGCGAGGGGTCGACCCGGTAAGCGAACTTAAGACGTCCGCCCTTGGCACACTGATGGTGGATGGCGCCCTGGAGGCGCTGGAGCCTGGTGGCTTTGGCATGGTCATCGGGCGCACGCTGGCGGAGCAGCTCGGCGTGAAAGTCGGGGACTCCGTCATCATGCTGGTGTCACAGGGCATCACCACGCCAGCGGGTGTCGTACCCCGCATGCGCCGCTTTCGGGTGCAGGGCATCTTCTATGCCGGCATGTACGAGTTCGACCGGGCACTCGTTTTTATCAACGTTGGTGATGCCCAACGCCTGTTCCGGTTCGGTGACGACGTTTCGGGTGTCCGGCTTGCGATTCGCGATCCGCTACAGGCTCCGGCGGTGGTACGTTCGGTGGCGAACGCCTGGGGCGGCGGTGTTTACGTTACGGACTGGACGCGGGAGCACGGCAACTTCTTCCGGTCAATCCAGCTGACGCGGTCCATCATATTCGTGATCCTGCTGCTCGTGGTCGGCGTAGCGGCATTCAATATCGTCTCCACGCTCGTCATGGTGGTGCAGGACAAGCGCGGCGAGATAGCCATCTTGAGGACGCTCGGCGCGGCGCCGGCCGGTATCCTGGCGATTTTTGTGCTCCAGGGTGCCGTAGTCGGTGTCGTGGGAACGTTGGTCGGAGTCGTAGCCGGGGTGCTGGGTGCGTGGAATGTCAGCGCAATTTCCGCCTTCATCGAGTCAATTATCGGGTTCCAGTTCCTGGCCCCTGACGTGTATTTCATCAGTGAACTGCCCAGCAGCCTGTTGTGGTCCGACGTCTGGCGGGTGGCAGGAATCGCGCTGGTGCTGGGACTCGTATCCACCATCTATCCGGCGTGGCGGGGTGCCATGACGGCGCCTGCCGAGGTATTGCGCTATGAATGATGTACCCGCACTCGAGTGTCGGGGCTTGTGCAAGCAGTTTGTCGAGGGTGCAGTTGTCCTCGACGTGCTGAAGGGTGTCGACCTGGTGGTCCGGGCCGGCGAGCGCGTCGCGATCGTCGGACCCTCCGGTGCCGGGAAGACCACGCTCCTGCAACTGCTGGGCGGCCTGGATACGCCGACGTCTGGTAACGTCCGGGTCCGTGGACAGGATCTTGCCTCGACTGACAATGCCGAACGGGGGCGAATCCGCAATCGGCATCTTGGCTTCGTCTACCAGTTCCATCACCTGTTGCCGGAGTTCACTGCCCTGGAGAACGTCGCCATGCCGCTGCTTGTCCGGCGCGAGCCGCTTGACGCTGTCCGGGCGCGCGCGCGGGAGGTGCTCGAACGCGTAGGCCTCGCCGAACGGCTGAACCACAAGCCCGGCGAACTGTCCGGTGGCGAACGGCAGCGGGTCGCCGTGGCCCGTGCGCTGGTGACAGAGCCCGCGGTGGTCCTCGCCGACGAACCCACCGGCAATCTCGACCGCAAGACCGGCGATACCGTTCTTGAGTTGATGCTGACCTTAAATCGCCAGGCCGGGGCCAGCCTCGTGATCGTGACGCACGATTCGCGCATCGCGAGCCGGATGAATCGTGTGCTTCGCCTGACCGATGGCGGGCTGGAAGACGCTACGGCCGAGTACGGGACCGACGCGCTGCCCGGTGCTTCAGTCGCCACCGGGTCATGAGCCGCCAGGCGGCGTTGCTCAGCAGATAGCCGGTACCTGACAGCAGCAGCGCGGAGATGATGGCGCCGACCCATAACGGGCGCCAGGCCGCGCTCAGTCGGGCAATCATTTCGGCCAGCGGCAGGTCGAAACTCAGTGCCGTCGGCGGCAGTTCGAGCAAGAAGGCGCCGAGAAGGTATTCACCGTAGAAGATCAGACCGTAGGTCAGCGGGTTTCCGATCCAGGCACTGACCACCGCGACGGGCAGATTCACGCGAAGCAACAGCGCCGCCAGGGCCGCCGCTGGCGTGTGACCCACGAACGGCAGGACGCCAATAAACAGGCCGATTGCCAGTGCGCCCGTAATGCTGCGCCGGTTGATCGAAAAATACACGGGGTGGGCCAGCAAAACCTTGAAGGGCCGCAAATACCACGCTGCTTCGCGCTGATTCCCGCGATACGGGGCAGATAGTCGCCTGAAAAACTTGCGGGGCATTCGGTACCTTGGGCACAGCAGTGAAGTAACGCTGCCCATTATCCTCAAGTCTGCACCGAAATACGCCATGGTTACGGCCGCTTGCGTCACCCTTGTGCTGTCCACGCTATTGCTGTGGAGTCCCTATCCCGTCCTGTCGACCGGCCAGGCGTTAGCCCTCGTGGCCGTAGCGGGTGCCGTTGCCGGCCGGTGCCTGGGTCCACGCGGACTGCTCCTGACTATCGTGGGAGGGCTACCAGTGGTCGCTGCTGTGGCCTCGTCGGCCCGCGTTCTCAGCGACCGCTGGCCCGACGCCCCGGTGCAAGCCGACATCAACGTTGTCGGCGGGCTCTGCGAGTTTCCCCGTGACCAGCCAGGGTCATGGCGGTTCATTCTGGTTACCGATGACGAATCCCGGGCACGGGGCGTACCTGCTCGCGTGCTGGTCAGTTGGTACGACAGCAGCAGCCGTCCGGCGACGGCCCCCCAACCCGGACAGCGCTGGCGCCTCACCCTACGGCTTCGCCCGCCGCGTGGCGTTAGTAATCCCGGCGGCTTTGATTACGAGCGCTGGCTCTTCGCGCAGCAGGTCGGAGCAACCGCCTGGGTGCGCGAGTCGGCGGTTAACGGCCCATTGCCGGGCAGTACGCTGAACTGTCCGGCGGCCGGTTGGCGGGCCGTGATGGCCAGGAAAATCTCGGCCGCCCTTGACGGACGGGACGCGGCACCCTGGGTGCTGGGACTTGCCATCGGTGCCTACCAGGCACTGCCGGAATCGGATTGGGACAAACTCCGGCGCACGGGCACGATTCATCTCATATCTATTTCGGGCTTTCACATTGCCCTGGTTGCCGGTCCGGCGGCACTGCTGGGGCTGCTGGTCGCCCGAGCCTGGCTAGTCACCGGTCGTCGCTGCCGCCCTCGGGTCATCGCGGCCTGGACGGCGGTACTCGCTGCCAGCCTGTACGCGGCGCTGGCGGGCTTCAGCGTGCCGACGATGCGCTCTGTGATCGCTGTCGTGCTCGTTGCCCTGCTTGCCACCTGGCGTCGTGCCCTCACGGCACCCGAACTGCTCTCATCGGTAGTCATGGCCGTCCTGCTCGTTGAACCGCTGGGGCTTCTGGTTCCTGGATTCTGGCTATCGTTTGCTGGCGTGGCTGTCCTTGTCGTGGTGAGCAGGGGATTGCGCGCGGATCAGTCACGACCGGGGCCGCTGCGCATGCTCCTTTTGACCCAACTCGGCATGACGGTCGGCCTGGCGCCTTTGCTGATCCTGTTTTTTGGGCAACTGCCGCTCAGTGGAGCGCTGGCAAACTTCGTGGCGGTGCCGGCATTCAGTATCCTGTTGCTGCCACTCACCCTGCTTGGGGCGGCGACCGTGGCGGTGTCACCCGCGGCCGGCGCGCTGTTGCTGGGCGTGGCTGCGAACTGCTTCGATCTGTGGCGCGACTTCCTCGCCTGGTGCTCTGATCTTCCTCTGGCGGTCTGGTACCTGCCGCAGCCAACGCCGCTGGCGGTACTGCTCGCCGGCACCGGCGCCGTGTCGGCCCTGTGGCCGCCGCCGTGGCCAGCTCGATCGCTGGGTCTTGCGATGTTTCTGGGCCTGCTCGTTGCGGGTGTCGGGCCGGTGCCCGCCGGCACCTTGCGCATGACGGTGCTCGACGTCGGGCAGGGACTTGCCGTGCTGGTGCAGACCTCTGCGCACGCTCTGCTTTACGACACGGGACCTGCGTTCCGAAACAGCGACGCGGGGCAGCGCGTCGTGGTGCCAGCGCTGCAGGCGCTTGGCGTCCGACAGCTTGATACGCTGATGATCTCCCACTCCGATGCCGATCATCGCGGAGGTGCCGCCAGCGTGCTCGCGCGCTATCCCGCGTCCCGCATTGTCGGCGCGGCAGTCGGTGACCAGCCCTCGATCCCGTGCCGTGCAGGGAGCAACTGGCACTGGGATGGATTTCACTTCGAGATCCTGCATCCCCGTGCCGATGCGGCTGCAGTTGCCGATAACAACGGGTCCTGCGTGCTGCGGATATCGGGGGCCGGAGTCCGGCTGCTGCTTCCCGGCGATATTGAGGCGCCAGCGGAGAGCGAGTTGGTGGTGAACCCGGCCTTCAAGACTGCCGACCTGGTGGTGGCACC
The DNA here is from genome assembly GCA_032122615.1 of Gammaproteobacteria bacterium. Taxonomy (GTDB): domain Bacteria; phylum Pseudomonadota; class Gammaproteobacteria; order Steroidobacterales; genus SHZI01. The sequence continues at coordinate 9,995 of JAQBGF010000112.1, forward strand.
CCATCATGGCAGCCGCACATCATCTACCGCCGCCTTCGTGGGGGCAACCCGCCCGCACTACGTGGTTTACGCCACGGGGTTCCGCAATCGCTGGCATTTTCCGGTTGCTGACGTCGTCGACCGCTGGCGACAGTCAGGTGCTTGTGGGCTCAGCACGGCCGACGAGGGCGCCCTGCAATTTGATGTGACGCCCGACTCGGGTCTGCGACTCGTTCGTCGGCAGCGTGCTTCCGCGCCCGGGTTATGGCTTATGCGACCCGCTGACTCCTGGCCCTGCCCCTGATTTGCGCCAATTTATGCTTCAGGATCCCGCCTGTTAAGCCCGGTAGACGCCGATGTATAGTGTTGTTTGTCTGGTGTGGAATGGGTGCGCATGCTTGAGATTGTGATTGCCGGCGGTTGGTTGATGTTGCCCATCATCCTGTGCTCGGTCGTAGCGGTCGCCATAATTCTCGAGCGATTGTGGACTCTTAAGCCCGGTCGCGTGGTTCCGCGGGACCTGTCCCGCCAGGTGTGGGAATGGGTCAGCAGCAACCAGCTGAACCACCAGCACATCCAGGAACTCCGGATCAGTTCGCCGCTCGGACAGATCCTGGCTACCGGACTGGCAAATCGCCAGCACGATCGTGCCACGATGAAAGAAGTTGTTGAGGACGCAGGCCGCCATGTGGTCCACGAACTGGAACGCTACCTCAATACGCTCGGCACAATAGCCGCTGTCTCGCCGTTGCTCGGCCTGCTGGGTACCGTCACTGGCATGATCCGGACCTTTTCAGCGCTGACTTCCGGTGGGGCAGGCGATCCGGCGGCGCTCGCCGGCGGAATTTCCGAAGCACTTATCACGACGGCGGCGGGTCTGATGGTGGCCATTCCGGCGTTGATCGGCTATCGCTACCTGCGTGGCCGGGTCGACGGGCTGGTGGTGGAGATGGAGAAGGAAGCCATTGCACTCGTGGAGGCCCTGCAACGCAAACAGTACATCGACAACCTGGGACGATCCCCCAGCGAAACTGCGGCACAAAATGCTGCCCAGAACGCCGGCCAGATCGCGACGAAGAGTGTCGCCCCGGCAGGTAGTCGCTGACGTGAAGCTTCGCAGTGCCACTGCTCGGGATGAACCGGAACTCAATGTCACGTCGCTGATAGACGTCGTCCTGCTGCTCCTGATCTTCTTCATGCTGACGACGACCTTTGTCCGCCCGTCGCAGATCGCAATCCGGCTGCCGGAGGCGGGCGTCACTTCTGACCGCGAGGTCGACCGCCAGGAACTCGAAATCTCGGTCACCGGCAAGGGAGAATTTCGCGTCAATGGGCGCCCCCTGATCGACTCCCGACCCGAGACACTTGAGGCCGCGATCCGTAAGGTTGTTCCCGAGGTTCACGAGCGGCATGTGACGCTCAGTGCCGACGGGCGGGCAAGCCATCAGGACGTGGTCACCGCCATGGACGTGGCTGGGCGCCTCGGCTTCGTCGAGGTCCGGATCACGACGGTAAGGGCACGGCCGCCGGAGTGACCGGACTGTGAGCAGCGACAAGACCGAGGGCATCGTGACGCCCACCGTTATCTACCGGCGGCTGCTCTCTTTCGCCAGGCCCTACTGGGGCGTATTTATCATTGCCGCAATCGGTATGGCGTTTTACGCGGCGACCGACACCGGCTTTGCCTGGCTGGTCAAGAACCTGCTGATCAGTATCGATGCTCCCCGTGAGGCGGCGGATCCGGAGGCTGAACTCATCCGTCGTTGGCTGCCGATCGGTATCCTCGTGCTGTTCCTCGTGCGTGGCGCCTCGGAGTTTGCCGCCACCTACAGCCTGGGTTGGATCGGACGCCAGGTCATCAAGAGGTTGCGGGCATTGGTCTTCGACAAGTTTCTGCACTTGCCGACGCGGTATTTCGATGCTTCCTCAACCGGGACCCTGCTCTCCAAGCTCACCTTCAATATCGAGCAGGTGGCAGATTCCGCATCGAACGCCGTAACCGTCCTTATTCGCGATTCCCTCACCGCCATTGGCCTGATCGTCTACATGGTCTACCTCAGCCCGGTGCTGTCGGTTTTTGTATTTATCGTGGCGCCATTACTGGCAGTGCTGATTCGGGTCTTAAGCGGCATGTTTCGCCGGCACAGTCGGCGGATTCAGGAATCAATGGGTGAACTCACCCGGATCACCGGCGAAGCGCTGCAAAGTCACCGGATCATCAAGATCTTCAATGGCCAGGCCTACGAGGGCCGGCGCTTCGAGGCGGCCAATGAGCAGAATCGGCGCATGAACATGCGCTTGTTTGCCACCCGGGCGGCCGGCGACGGTGTCACGGCGCTGCTCGCGGCTGTAGGGATGTCGGGTGTGGTCTACGTCGCCACCCAGGATTTTGTTCGTAACTCCCTGGACATGGGGGATTTCGGCGGCTTCATTGCCGCACTCCTTTTGCTGATGCGGCCGCTGCGGGCACTGACGGGCGTCAACGTGTCATTGCAGCGTGGAATTGCTGCCGGCACCAGCGTTTTCCAGATCCTGGACGAAGAGGCCGAGCGCGACACCGGTACGCTGGCGCCGGAGCGGGTGCAGGGCAAGGTGGAATTTCGCGACGTCAGCTTTGAGTACGCGGCCAAGAAAGGGCCCGTCCTGCGGAACATCAGCCTGCTGGTGCCCGCCGGCCAGACGTTGGCCATCGTCGGCAAGTCGGGCAGTGGCAAGACCACGCTGGTGGGTTTGCTGCCCCGCTTTTACGACACGCAATCCGGTGCGGTGCTGATTGACGAACAGCGCGTGCAGGACTATGCGCTACGCGCGCTGCGTAACCAGATCAGCCTGGTAAGCCAGGAGGTGGTCCTGTTCAATGACAGCATTGCCGGCAACATTGCCTACGGCAGCCTCCACGCCGTATCGCGCGCGGATATCGAAGCGGCCGCACGCGCGGCCTACGTCGACGAGTTTGCCGACCAGTTGCCGGACGGGCTGGACACGTGGGTGGGTGACCGGGGGGTTCTGCTGTCCGGCGGACAACGCCAGCGAATTGCCATTGCCCGCGCACTGCTCAAGAACGCGCCGATCCTGATCCTCGATGAAGCAACCTCGGCGCTGGACACGGAGTCCGAGCGTCGAATCCAGGAGGCGCTTGGTCGCCTGATGAAGAATCGCACCACGCTCGTCATTGCCCATCGGCTGTCCACGGTCGAGAAGGCAGATCGCATTCTCGTCATGGCCGACGGCCGGATCCTGGAATCCGGCAGTCATGCCGAGTTGCTGGCGGCCGACGCGCACTACGCACATCTTCATCGGTTGCAGTTTCGGGATGAAGCGGCCTGAGGCGGGTCGTGGCCCGGAAGGCTGGCTTGAGGCGCTCTGGTACGGCAGATCGCCGCTAGCCTGGCTGCTGCTGCCCGTTGCGGGCTTGTTCCGCATCGCGGTCGGGATCCGCCGCCGCGCCTACCGGGCCGGTTGGTTGCGGGTGCACCGGTTGCCGGTGCCGGTGATTGTAGTGGGCAACATCACGGTGGGCGGTACGGGCAAGACGCCAGTCACCGCCTGGCTCGTCGAGTTTTGCCGGGCGGCGGGTTACCGTCCGGGCGTCGTCAGCCGGGGCTACGGCGGACGACCGGCAATTAAGCCGCGCCTTGTCAGCCCGACCGACAAGGCTGATGACGTTGGCGACGAACCGCTGTTGCTGTGCCGTCTAACCGGCGCACCGGTCTGCGTACACGCAGACCGGGTTGCCGCGGGCCAGCGACTGGTCGAGGCGGGCGTGAATGTCGTCATTGCCGACGATGGCCTGCAACACTACCGTTTGTATCGGGACGTGGAGATCGCCGTGCTCGACGGGCAGCGGCAGTTGGGCAACGGTTTCATGCTGCCGGCGGGACCCCTGCGCGAACCTGCGGGACGGCTGAACGACGTTGATCTGGTTCTGGTGAACGCCGGGCCGGCCGGGCCCGGGCAGTTCGTATTGCAGTCGGGAATCGGCCGGCTTCGCGCGCTGGATGGCAGTGCGACATGCACGCTGGACGCACTCCGCGGGCAGCGCGTGCAGGCCGTTGCCGGAATTGGCAATCCGACACGTTTTTACGCGCAGCTGGCAGCAGCGGGTCTTGAGGTGCTGCCGGTTCCCGTGCCGGATCACGGCCGCGTCGACCTTGAATTACTCCGGGGCGAAAGTAAGGTGCCGATCGTCATGACCGAGAAGGACGCCGTAAAGTACCCGCCTTTCTCAGGTTTTCCGGTGTGGGTTGCGCCGCTTGAGATTAACCTGCCCCCGGAAGTTGGAGCGCGCGTGCTTGAGCACTTGAGCAGGGTTAAAACGTCATAGCAGGTTTATGAGTAGCGACGCATTTTATATCGTCATTCCGGCACGGTTCGCCTCGTCGCGCTTTCCGGGAAAGGCGCTCGCCGAGCTGGCCGGTCGTACCGTGCTGGAGCATGTCTGGCGTCAGGCGCGGCAGAGTGGGGCCAGCGAGGTACTGGTAGCTACCGACGATGAACGGATCGCAGCGGCGGCACGTGGCTTCGGGGCCGAGGTGGTCCAGACCCTCGCCAGCCATCGATCGGGTACGGAGCGGGCGGCTGAGGTGGCTGCTGCCAGAGGCTGGGCTGATACCGCTGTGGTCGTCAACTGCCAGGGCGATGTGCCGTTGATTCCACCGGCCTGCATCGATCAGGTTGCCGCATTGCTGGTCGCCCAGCCGGGTGCGGCAATCGCAACGCTCTGCACCCCGATCAAAACTATCGAGGATTACCGCAATCCCAATGTCGTCAAGGTGGTTTGTGCTGCTGACGGCCGGGCACTGTATTTCAGTCGAGCACCCATTCCGTCAGTCGGTCATGGGGCTGTCACATCCGGCGACGACGCAAATGCTGTTCCGGAGAGCTTCCGCCACGTTGGCCTGTACGCTTATCGCGTTGGCGCACTCCGGCGACTGGCGGCCGCACCACCGTGTGCGCTGGAAGTGACCGAGAGCCTGGAGCAGTTGCGGGCACTGTGGCTGGGCCTTGAGATTCGCGTCGCGCTGGCCCGGGATTCGCTCGGGCCGGATGTCGATACGCCCGAAGATCTGCACCGCGCTGCCGGGTTCCTGCGACGTGGAGGAGTTGGTACACGGTAATGCGGCTTCTGGTACGCGCACTTCGCGCCATTATGTTCAAACTGCTGCGTCGCTAACGTTTCGTGGTCTAAGGTCGAGCTGTGAGGCAACAATGAGAACAAAAAAATGGAACAGAATCATTCGCGAGCGATGGCCGTCGGGCAGATAACACTCAAGATTTACCTGATTCTCTCGGCGGTCATGTTCATCGGCGGAGTCGTCGGCGGGGCGGCCCTGGCGGTAGCCGGCTACGGGCTGCCGGGCATCAACTGACTACGAACCTAAGGAAAAGGGGCGCTACCCGGTTCTCATGAAGCGTCCGCGCAGAATGGGAAACAGGGCGACGTCACAACACCGGGAGTCCAGGTTCAACCTGTGTGCTTGACGGGGAGGCTTAGGTGCCCGTGATGATGGGGTCCGGGTTTTCCCGCGGGGGTCGAAGCATTCACGCCACGGCTTATTGGGAACCGTCATGGGGCGGTCCTTGCGAAATTCGTTGGCTTGATCTGTGTCGAAACGCTCTCAACGATGAGCGTGTCTGTGTTTGAATCTGTTAGCCTGCATTGCGACGTTTTGGGGGTGTTTTCCAGTGCGGTTGTTTCGACGTAAGGGATTGATAAAAGAGCCAAAAGTCAGCATTTTGTTAGTGTGCATGGGCAATATCTGCCGTTCACCGATGGCTGAGGGCATGTTCCGTCAGCGGGTGGCCGGACGCAGCTTCCCTGTGCTCATCGAAATAGATTCGGCAGGTACACACGGCTATCACGACGGCGCACGGCCTGATCCGCGCGCGCAGACGGCGGCGAAGCGCCGCGGTCTAGATATTTCTACGCTCCGGGCTCGCCCGGTGATCGCGGCGGATTTCGAACGATTCGACCTGCTGATCGCAATGGACGACGACAACGCCTCGGCGTTGCTCGAGCAGGCGGGGGAGGAGCACCGGCACAAGATCCGACTGCTGCTGGAGTTTGCGGCCGACGAAGGACGTCGAAACGTGCCGGATCCCTACTACGGCGGGATGCTGGGCTTCGAGCGGGTACTGGACTTCGTCGAGGAAGCCATGGAAGGCCTCCTCGACGAAGTGGCAAGAATCGCCGCGTTGCGCGCCACTGAGGGTGCGAGCACGGCTGACGCCGGGGCTGACCCGGCGGCCTAGTCCTTGCTCGTCTCCCGGGGTTCCGCGGCTGCTTCCGACCAGATGGTGTGAGTCGTTGACGGCCTCGGTGGCGCGGGCACAACCGGTGCCGCCGGCGCCGCATCGCTGGTTTCCCAGGGAAGGCGACGGTTAGTGCCGCGCTCGATAAACGGCTCCGGGGCAGGCGTTGCCAGGCTGCTGCTGGAGGCCACGGTCGATTCAACACTCAGCGGTGGCGATATTGATGGCGGTCGTGGCGCTGGTTGCGGTTCCGGTTGCGTGACAGGCCGTGGTTCAGGCCGTGGTTCTGGCCGTGGTTCTGGCCGTGGTTCTGGGCCGGAATCTGTTTGCGCCTCTGGCCGAGCCTCTGGCCGAGCCTCTGGCCGAGCCTCGGGCGAGATGGCTGTCGGCGGCGTCACGTTCGTGTGTAACGGCGATAGCATCGGCATTGTTTCCAAATGTTGATCCGATGCGCCGGCTGCAGCGGGCATTGAACTGTCCGGACGATCCGGCTGTTCGCTTTGCTGATTGCTACGGGACCCGTCCCGCGTATCGCCGCGCTGGGAATCCCGGTCTGCTCCGCCACGGCGCCGGCGATTACGCCGCGGACGGTCGCCACTACCGCCGCGACTGCTGGCGCCTGAGTTCCCTCCCTGGCTCTGGATTTCATTGTCGCTTTGGCCATTGCCTGGGCCATCGCCCTGGGCAATGTTCTGGCCATCGCTCTGTCCGCCCCTCTGGCCGTTTCTTTGGCTGTTTCTTTGGCTATTCCTTTGGCCACCCCTCTGGCCGGAACTGCGCCCGTCGGCACCCCGGTTGTCATTGCTGCGTGCCTCAGGGGTTGCGGTATCGGTCGCCTGGCCGCCGCCGTCGTTGCGGCCGTCAGCAGGCCGGTTGTCCTGACGGGGCGGGCGCGGCTGATTCGGATCAATGTCTCGTCGCGGCTGCCTGTTGCCCCGCCTCGGTCCCGAGCGATCCCCGCCCGGTCCGCGGTGCCGGCCCTGCGACCGGCCATCGCCGCGGCCACGCTGGCCCTGCTCCGTGCGCCGCGGTGTCTCAACCCGCTGCTTCGGGGCATCGGGCTCACCGGAACCAAACAGCCAGATCTTCAGGCGAGTGAGCAAGCCCGGGCCAGCGACAGCGGCGTCCGGGACTGGCGCAGGGGGGGCAGGGGCTGGACTTGTGGGCAGGACACTGGCAACGGCCGGTGTCTGTACCTTGGGCTTGACCGCTCCAATAACGTCATCGCTCTCCGGGACCTTGTCTTCCGTCGGTTCCGCCAGCTGGTAACTGGCACCGGCGTTTTCCGGGAGCGTTGTCTGGTCATCCCGGACGCGGCGCAGGGTGTAGTTGGGGGTTTGAAGTTCAGGATTGGCAACCAACACGATTTCGAGGTTGTCGCGCGTTTCAATTGCGCGGATCCACTCGCGCTTTTCGTTCAGCAGAAAATTGGCAACATCGACAGGCAGCTGCGCGATGATCTTGGAGGTGCGCTCCTTGCGGGTTTCCTCGGCCACCAGTCGCAGTACCGCCAAAGCGAGCGAATCGACGCTGCGAATATGGCCCATGCCGCTGCAGCGCGGGCAGGTCTGGTGCGCGGAGTCCCCCAGGGAAGGGCGAAGCCGTTGTCTGGACATTTCCAGGAGGCCAAATCGGGAAATCTTGCCGATCTGGACGCGCGCCCGATCCATGCGGACGGCATCGCGCAGCCGGTTCTCCACGTCGCGCTGATTGCGCTGGGGGCCCATGTCTATGAAATCGATCACGATCAGGCCGCCCAGATCGCGGAGTCGGAGCTGCCTGGCAATTTCCTCGGCGGCTTCCAGATTGGTCGCGAAGGCTGTGGCCTCGATGTCGCCGCCCTTGGTGGCGCGGGCAGAATTGATGTCGATCGAAACCAGTGCCTCGGTATGATCGATCACAATGCTGCCACCCGACGGAAGGTCTACCGTGTGGGAGAAAGCGGACTCGATCTGGCTCTCGATCTGGTAGCGAGTGAACAGGGGCACCGGATCGTCATACTGGCGGAGCTTGCGCAGGTTGTGCGGCATGGCTCGTTCGACGAACTGGCGGGCCTCCTCGTAAGCCTTGCTGTCGTCGATCAGGATTTCGCCCACGTCATTGGCGAGGTGATCGCGTAGCGCCCGGATGATGGCGTTGCTGTCCTGGAATATCAGGAACGGCGCTGGGCGGCTGACCGCGGCAGTTTTGATGGCCTCCCAGATGCCCAGAAGGTAATCCATGTCCCACTTGAGTTCTTCCGGCGACCGGCCGACCCCGGCGGTCCGGACGATGACGCCCATGCCGTCAGGCACTTCGACGTTGTTCAGCGCTTCACGCATCTCATCGCGTTCCTCGTCGCTGATACGTCGGGAGACACCCCCTGCCCGGGGATTGTTCGGCATCAGGACGATGAACCGACCCGCGAGACTGATGAACGTGGTGAGGGCGGCGCCTTTGGTGCTGCGTTCCTCCTTCTCGACCTGGACGACGATGTCCTGGCCTTCCCGGAGAACGTCGCGAATATTGATCCGGTTGTCGGAGTCCGGTTGGGTGACGAAATACTCGCGCGAGACTTCCTTTAACGGCAGGAAGCCGTGGCGGTCGGCGCCGTATTCAATAAAGGCCGCGTCGAGACTGGGCTCGATTCGCGTGATGCGGCCTTTATAGATGTTGGCTTTCTTTTGTTCCCGGGACTGGCTCTCGATATCAAGATCGTAAAGTTGTTGGCCATCGACCATGGCTACGCGCAACTCTTCTTCCTGAGTTGCATTGACGAGCATTCTCTTCATAGGACCCTGCATGATCAAAGGTGCAGTTGAAGGTACCGGCGACGGTACCCGTGTCTGAACCTGTGGCTGTACATGGGCTTCCCGGGTGTGGCCGGTCAGTGCGTCGGGCACAATAGATCGCGAACAGTCCTGCGACCGCTCTGTGTCCGGATTCGAGTCTGCGGTGAGTTAGCGGTGCCTTGAGGCTTGCCACGCGTCAGATCCTCAGAATTCTTGCCTGACCGACTCTGGTTTTAAGTTACACCAGCAGGAGGCCCGTTCTTGCCCGCCATCGGCGGACCTCAACTTCGCGACCCACTATTGGCAGGTCGCCAGAGACTGCGTTGACCGGTGCGTGGGGCTTGACAGCCGACGGCACTTGGCCTAGCAGTTCGGTACTATAGCAGCGGCAACCAGCGCCAGCAACGCAAAACAGAGGCTTAAGCCCTTGCAGCCACAGGTAATCTGGTGAACGGCGCTGTTCCACGGGCAGTACGTGTCACCGCCAGCGAAGACGAAGCCGGACGCCGGCTCGACAATTTCCTCCTGACACACCTTAAAGGTGTTCCCCGGGCCCATGTCTATCGGCTCATTCGCAGCGGCGAGGTGCGAGTCAATAGTGGCCGTGTGAAGGCCAGTTATCGCCTGATTGCCGGTGACGAGGTTCGTGTGCCGCCAGTGCGGCAGTCCGACGCCAGCAACGCACCGCCTCCCGGTCGCGTGCGTGCGGACTGGATTGAGGCACTCGTCCTTTACGAAGACGACGAGTTACTGGTGCTGAACAAGCCGTCGGGACTCGCCGTGCACGGTGGCAGTGGTATCAGCCTCGGTGCAATCGAACTGTTGCGTGCCATTCGTGGCCCTCATACCCAGCTTGAACTGGCACATCGCCTTGATCGCGACACCAGCGGCTGCCTTCTGATTGCGAAACGTCGAGCCGCCCTGCGAGCGCTGCACGCACAATTTCGTGATGGCACTGTCGACAAGCGGTATCTGGCATTGCTCATCGGTCGCTGGCCGGGGCGAGCGCGCACGGTGGATGCGCCGCTCCTGACGGATGAACGCCGGGGTGGGGAGCGGCATGTTCGTGTCGACGCGACAGGCAAGGAGTCGATTACCCGCTTCGTGCCGCTAGAGCGCTTTCCGGATGCCGTCCTTGCCGAAGTGCTCCTCACCACCGGACGCACGCATCAGATCCGGGTGCACGCGGCTTCCATCGGGCACCCGGTTGCCGGTGACGAGCGTTATGGACTGGCCGACGACCCCATGGTCTCGAAGCAGGGACTCAAGCGGCTGTTTCTGCACGCCAGGTCACTCGCGTTCCTCGGCCCAAGCAACGGCAAACAGATTAGTGTTGAGGCGCCTCTGGGTGATGACCTCACGGCGCCTCTGGACCGGCTGCGTGCGCACATCGGCGCGGTGCTTGTTCCCGGCCCGGAAGCGGGGTCCGAGCGGCCGGCCGGACCGACCAGCTAGAGTAGCGGAACGCCTCGTGCAATCAGCGCCCGGCCCAGCCAGATCAGCGGCAGCCCCTGAATGGCGGTCGGGTCCTGGCTGTCGATGCTTTCAAGGAGGAGTACGCCGCGGCGCTCCGCCTTGAAGCTGCCCGCGCAATCCAGTGGCAGATCTGCCGCGACATAACGCTCTGCTTCAGCGCGCGTGAGCGTCCGGAACCTGACCCGCGTGGTGTCGATATGCGTCAGATCAACCTCTTCGCCGGGACCCGTGACGCAGACGGCAGTGTGGAATTCCACCAACTGGCCCGAGCAGCGAAGCAGCTGGGAGACGGCCTTGTCCGGTGTCCCCGGCTTGCCCAGAGTGTCGTCGCCCAGTGCCGCGACCTGGTCGCTGCCGATGATTACAGCCCCGGGATGCAGACGGAAGCCCGCTGCCGCCTTCAGGCGCGCCAGCCGCAGTGCCAGTTCCCGCGGCGGTTCCCCGGGCCGGCGCGTTTCATCGACCTGCGGCGACAGCGTCCCGAAGTCAGGCAACAGTCGGCCCAGCAGTTCGCGCCGGTAGGGCGATTGGGAAGCAAGGATGAGGCGGGCTGACATGCCGGGAAGGTCTGGTTCCAGGAGCTTTAAGCACCTGAATTTTGACACACTCCGGCTCGGTACCTATGATGCGAGCCGCGATGAAGGTGGAGCGCATCGGATCGGCAGAGCTTAAGGATCTGGTGGCCCATACGGCCACGCTGGAGCTCAGCCTTGCCGCACCCTCTCTGGCCCGTCTGGCGGCGCTATGGCCTGCGACGTCTGGCAGGTCGGTGGCGACAGGGGCTTGTGACGCGGTGCTTCGGCTGGATGCCAGTTTTGCTTTCCAGTCTGGATCAGAGGGCCATCCGCAGTTCCACCTGAAAGCGACCGGAACAGTGCCGCTGGTTTGCCAGCGCTGTCTGGAAGGGCTGGTGTTGCCGGTCACGGTTGATGTGCTGCTGACAACGGTCCGCGACGACTCGGAGGCGGCGTCGCTCGCGGATCCGTTTGACACGGTATTGCTGGACTCCGGTGAGTTGGACCTGGCGCAGGTAATAGAGGACGAGGTGCTGGCGATTCTGCCGCTCGCCGCCAGGCACCCGGAGACGACCCCGTGCGGCCAGGCCGCGCGACGGAATTCGGGCGAGACACACCGGCCGCTGGCCGGACTCGCCAAGCTGCTCGGTCGTGGTGACCGGCAGACTGATTGAAGTGACTTACCAGGAGATCTGCAATGGCAGTACAAAAGAGTCGTGTGACCCCGTCCCGCAAGGGCATGCGTCAATCCCATGACCGGGTGAAGAGCCCGGCCATTTCGATTGAGCCCACCAGTGGTGAGACACACCGCCGGCATCACATCAGTGCGGATGGCTACTATCGGGGCAAGAAGGTCATTGAGACCCGCGACGACGGCGATATCGAGTAGCCGTGTTTCCGGCTCTGGCATCTGGCCAGTGCCCCCGAAAAGCCGGTTGAATACCTCAGGCAAAAGGGGCGGCTGATGACTGAGCCCATTACGATCGCAGTCGATGCCATGGGCGGGGATGTCGGGGCCGAGGTCTGCGTGCCCGCGTCCATCGGCTTTGTGCGCGAGCATCCTGGCGTCCGCATTCTCCTGGTCGGCCAGCACGAAATAATAGAGGCGCTTGCGACGACGGCCGGAGGCCTTCCTGCCGGCATCGAAATTCACGACGCCCGCCAGATCGTGGAGATGGACGAACGGCCGGCTGATGCCTTGCGCAAGAAGAAGGATTCGTCCATGCGCGTGGCGGTCGATCTGGTGAAGAATGGCCGGGCCAATGCCTGTGTCAGTGCCGGCAATACCGGCGCGCTGATGGCCACTGGTCGCTTCGTCCTGAAAACGCTGCCCGGCATCGAACGCCCGGCAATCATGGCGCGGCTGCCGACGCGGCACGAGGCTATCTACATGCTCGACCTCGGCGCCAATGCCGACTGCACTGTCGACCAGCTGTACCAGTTCGCGGTCATGGGTTCGGTGGTTGCGCGGGTTACCGAAGGTATCGACAGACCCAGGATCGGCCTCCTCAACATCGGTGAGGAGGACATCAAGGGCAATGAAATCGTAAAACAGGCGGCGGTTCGCCTGGCTGGCAGCCGGCTTCACTACGTTGGTTTTGTCGAGGCGGATGCCATCCAGGACGATCGGGCCGATGTAGTGGTGTGTGATGGCTTCAGCGGCAATGTGGCCCTGAAGTCGATGGAAGGCACCGCCAAGCTGATCCGGCATTTTCTTGAGCTCGAGTTTCGCGGCAGCCTGTACGGGCAGTTGGCCGGTCTTGTCGCCTGGCCAATCCTGAATTCACTGAGCCGCCGCCTCGATCCGCGTCGCTACAATGGGGCCAGCCTGGTCGGACTCAATGGTATCGTCATCAAGAGCCACGGTGGGGCGGATGTGCTGGCTTTCCAGCAGGCGATTTCCGTGGCCCACGTGGAGGCGGAGAAACGCGTGCCCGACCAGATCCGAGAGCTACTGAGCGAGGCGGTCGAATGACGTACTCCCGTATTGTCGGCACCGGACGTTACCTGCCCGAGCGCATCCTCACCAATCGCGAACTGGAGTCGATGGTGGATACCACGGAGGAGTGGATTCGCACGCGCTCCGGAATCGAACGCCGGCACATCGCCGCTGACAACCAGGCGACCAGCGATCTGGCGGAGCAGGCGGCGGGCAAGGCGATGGAAGCCGCGGGCGTTACGGCGTCCGACATCGATTTTCTCGTCGTGGGCACCACTACCCCCGACCTCGTTTTCCCGAATGTGGGCTGCCTGGTCCAGCGCCGCCTCGGTATCCACGGCTGTGCGGCTTTCAGTGTCGAGGCCGCCTGCAGCGGTTTCATCTACGCCCTGAGCATGGCTGACCGGTTCGTCGCCACCGGCATTGCGAAGTGCGCGTTGGTGATTGGTGCCGAGACATTGTCGCGCATCACCGACTGGAGTGACCGCGGCACGTGCGTGTTGTTCGGTGACGGCGCCGGGGCCGTCGTACTACGGCCTGCGGAGGAACCCGGCATCCTGTCGTGCCACCTCGGGGCCGACGGGCACTACGGTGACCTTTTGTACCACCCGTATGGCACGTCCCGACCCCAACAGCCCCACGATCTTGAACGTCCCTATATCCAGATGAAGGGCAACGAAGTGTTCAAGGTGGCCGTCAAGACACTCGAAGGCATCGTCGAAGAGACCCTCGCTGCCAACAAGCTCGACCGCTCCGCCATTGACTGGCTGATACCGCACCAGGCAAATATCCGCATCATTCAGGCGACGGCCAAGCGGCTCGACATGCCGATGGAAAAAGTCGTTCTGACGCTCCAGGATCACGGCAATACGTCTGCCGCATCCGTGCCGATGGCGCTTGATGTGGCAGTTCGCGACGGGCGCGTGAAGCGTGGCGACCTGCTGCTACTGGAGGCCTTTGGTGGTGGTCTCACGTGGGGCTCCGCGCTGGTCCGCTTCTGAGCATATGCCTCGAGCAAGCCCATGCTTGATGCCAACCGCCGCTTGCTGATTCTCGTTGCCGGGCCGCTGCTGGCGACGGCTGTCTATCTCCTCTTGCCGGTCGAGTACCTCGCGATGGATGGCAGCACTGCGATCCTGACGCCGGGCGCGCGAGGGGCCGCTGCTGTAACGGCCTGGATGGCCCTCTGGTGGATTACCGACGTCATCCCGGTGTATGTCACGGCGCTGCTGCCGCTGGCGCTGTTTCCTCCGCTCGGTACGGCGACCATCGCTGACGTAGCCGGCGCGTATGGCAATCCGATGATCTTCCTGTTTTTTGGAGGTTTCATCCTGGCACTCGCGCTGGAGCGCTGGGGCTTGCATCGGCGCCTTGCACTGTCCGTTCTGCGGCGGGTGGGTTCGCGGCCCGACTACATTGTCGGCGCCTTCATGGGCATCGCGGCTTTCACCAGCCTGTGGGTCACCAACACTGCCACCACGTTGGTGCTCCTGCCTGTGGCGACCAGCGTGGTCGATACGCTGGCCACGGCTGGTCATGCGGGACAATCGGCCGAACCGCGCGCGGCAATGATCGGTACTGCGCTCCTGCTCGGCGTGGCGTACGCGGCATCAATCGGCGGCATGGGGAGCATCATTGGCACCACACCAAACGTCTTTGTTGCCTCATTCATCGGCAGCCAGTTACAGCACGAGATCAGCTTTATTGGCTGGATGAAGCTTGCGCTGCCGCTGGTGCTGGTCCTGCTGCTGGCTGCCTGGCTGTTGCTGACCCGGGTCGTATTTCGTCTGGGGTCGGAGCCGCTGACCGGCACCCACGAACAGCTTGATAGGCTGGCAGCTCAACTCGGGGCCGTGACCCGGGCTGAGAAACTGACGGCGGGTGTGTTCCTGATCACCGCCGCGGCCTGGGTATTCCGGAGCACGCTGGTCGAGGTCAGTGTGGCTGGTGTGCAGCCTTTCGCGGGCATTACTGATGCTGGAATTGCCATAGGCGCAGCAATTCTGTTGTTCGTGTTGCCATCCGGTCACGCGGATCGCGGCTTCCTGATGGACTGGCCGACGGCGACGCGGGTCCCCTGGGGCCTGTTACTGCTGTTTGGGGGTGGCCTGAGTCTTGCCGCGAGCTTCGAGCGAACCGGCCTTGCCAGTTACATCGTGGCGCAGGGCACGGGGCTGGACCAGTTGCCGACCTGGTTGCTGGTCATGTGTGTTGCGACGGTCGTGGCTTTTCTTTCCGAAATAGCCAGCAACCTGGCGACTACCACCACCGTCGTCCCCGTGCTGGCGTCGCTGGCCATAGGGGCCGGACTGGACCCTGTCCCGCTGGTTCTGGCGGCATGCTTCGCGGCCAGCTGCGCCTTTATGCTGCCGGTGGCGACCCCCCCAAATGCCATCGTTTATGGAACCGGGCTGGTTTCGGCAGGTCAGATGGCCAGGGCAGGTTTTTTGCTGAATGTGCTTGGTATCGTGTTTATCACAGCGGTAACTTGCGGGATCATTATCCCGATCTTTGGAGCGAATTGATGCGACGGCACCTTAACCGAGTCACGAACCGGCCTCTGGCGATTTTCTTCCTGGGCGTTGGCATGATTGTGTCCACGGCTGTGCTGGCAGCGGCGGACACCTTCGTGCTCGCTCCGGATGTCCAGTTGGTGGGCGAGGTCGCCACGGTTGCAGCGAGTCAGGACGATACGCTGACCGATATTGCCCGCGTGCACGGTCTTGGCTACGAGGAGATCGTCTGGGCCAATCGCAACGTCGACATCTGGTTGCCGGGCGAGGGAACGGCGGTGACCTTGCCGAAAAAGTTCATCCTGCCGGGTTCGTTCCGGGAAGGCTTGGTCGTGAACATCGCCGAGTACCGCCTCTACCACTATTACCGGCAGAACGGTCAGCAGATGGTTTCAACGTTCCCGATCAGCATCGGTCGCATGGACTGGTCCACACCGATTGGGCGATGGGCAGTGATTGCCAAACAAAAGGATCCGAGCTGGTATCCACCCGAGTCGATCCGCAAGGAACATATTGAGGACGGACGGGGAGTGCTCGCGAAGGTCGTACCCGCGGGTCCCGACAATCCGCTCGGCCGCTACGCCATGCGGCTCAGCGCCAGCGGTTATCTGATTCACGGTACGAATCGGCCGGTGGGTGTGGGTATGCAGGTGACGCACGGCTGCATTCGCATGTACCCCGAAGACATCGAGTGGCTTTTTCCGCAGATTCCCGTAAGCACGCCGGTGACGATCATGAACCAGCCCTACAAGTTCGGCTGGTCGGGCAACGACCTTTATCTCGAAGTCCATCCGCCGCTGGAGGACGACCGGTTGACCCGAGACCGGGAAATGACAGCGCTGACCGAACAATACGTACTGCTCACTCGCGATCGACCGGCACGGATCGACTGGCAGGTAGTGGAGGAGGCGTACCGGCGCCGCGATGGCATCCCCGTGATTGTCGGTTCCGGTCTGGCCGCGGAGCCGACTGCCGCCGCCCTCTGAGCCGGGCTTACGGTATCCGGCCGTATTCAGCAGGCAAAAAAAAAGCCACAGTGTTTGCTGCGGCTTTCTTAAGCGGGTTCCCTTCAGGAAACCCGAAGCAGTGGCAGAACCGTCTTACTTGGCCTGGCTGCGCTTGAACATGCGGTCAATTTTTTCGTTGGTCGCGTCACAGCAGGACTGGGACTGGTTTGCAGCGTTCAGGGCCTGATTGGCCGTGCTCTGCGCACCGGAAGCGGTCTGCTTGGCTTCGGAAGCAGCAGCGCCGGCAGCATCGGCAGCCGACTTGGCGGCGGCGGCATCCGAGGCAACGCGATCCATGCGGGCAGAAAGTTCATCGAGCTTGCTCGTGGACGCGCAACCGGCCGAAATAAGCATCGCGAGCGCCAGGGCGCCCCCTTGAAGAGCAGTTCTCATATTCATAGTAATGGTCCTCACACAGCAGAATTGGAAGATAACAACACACCCGGATTTGTAGTCGCCGAGAATCAAGAAACCGCCACAAGGGCAGACTTCTCCGAAAATGATGAACGAAACAAGGTTAAATCGCAATCTGAAGGGCGCGCGGCGCGTGGGATTCAGTCTGAGCTGGTGTGTTGGTGTGAAGGTGCTTGCTGGTAAGTGAGGGACAATTGCTGTCGCATTGTTATCGAGGTAGAGGCGAGTAACTCCAGCAGGGGGACGAACGGCAGCTGAGGTGAGGCGGTTGGTCTTGCAGGTTGCCAATGCCTGTATATAATCCCAGACCTGTACGGATATACAGGATATACAGTCATGACCCCCAGCGCCGACCTCACCTCCCGACAGACTGAAGTTCTTGAGTTTATTCAACGGTTTATCGAGTCTACCGGGATGCCGCCTACCCGGGCGGAGATGGCCCGGGAGCTGGGTTTTCGGTCGGCCAACGCGGCTGAAGAGCATCTCAAGGCGCTGAAGCGCAAGGGGGTCATCGAGCTTCTGCCCGGGACCTCCCGGGGTATCCGGCTTCTGGATACCGCTCAGCTGATGGCACCGGAAGAAACGGTATCGGAAGACGAGGGCTTGCCCCTGGTGGGCCGGGTAGCTGCCGGCCAGCCCATCCTGGCGACCGAGCACATCGAGGCCCGTTACCGCCTGGACATGGCGCTGTTCAATCCGCGCCCGCATTACCTGCTGCGGGTTTATGGCATGAGCATGCGCGACGCCGGGATTCTCGATGGTGATCTGGTGGCGGTCTGTCGCCAGCCTGATGTTCGCAATGGCCAGATTATCGTGGCGCGGCTCGAAGAAGAAGTCACCGTCAAGCGCTATCGACAGACCGGCACCACCGTCACGCTGTTACCCCAGAATCCTGATTTCCAGCCGATCAAGGTCGACCTCAAGGCCGAGCACCTGGTTATTGAGGGCGTTGTGGTGGGTGTCATCCGCAGCAGCATGCCTACTGCCGCATGAGGTCCGGTGTGTCCGTCGATGCCAGTGTTGCCGTCGATGGTGTATTCCCCGGTTAGTGACCAGCCCGTTAGTGATCGGCCCATTATTGGTTGGCCCACCATTGGTCGGCCCACCATTGGCCGGCCCACCATTGGCCGGATAGCAACAGGCTTTCCGGCACTCGATGCCGCGCTCGATGGCGGTTGGCCTACCGGGACGCTCACGGAATTACTGGTGCCAGGGCAAGGCAGTGGTGAGCTCGGGTTGCTGAGTCCGGCGCTGGCGCGGCTGACGACCACCACGAACGCAACACTGGCGGGCACTGGCAGCTGGGTCATGCTTATCGCACCACCCTGGATTCCCTATGCTCCCGGGTTGTGCTGGCAGGGGATCGCTCTCGATCGGGTATTGATCGTCAGGGTCCGGCAGTCGCCAGAAACCCTGTGGGCGATGGAAGAAACCCTGAGGTCAGGGACTTGTGCCGGCGTGATCGCGTGGGCTGGCACGACAGCCAGGCATCAGGCAAGGGATACCCAGTTGCAACGCCTCCATCTTCTGGCTGGCAAACAACAGGCCTGGGCCATCCTGATCCGCGCGGCGCGATGTCGCCGGGAGCGATCCCCGGCTCGTCTCCGGCTGCAGCTGCACTGCCCATCACCGACCACACTACAGCTGGATATTTTCAAAAATGGCTGGCGAGGCACGGGGACGGTCACAGTCGAACGCCGGTTTTAGAACAATAAATGGTGTATCGCTTCTCATGGCACGTTTCCCGAAGGCGCAGGCCCGTAGCAGATCCGGGAACAGGACGGATGCGCCCTCGCTGGTTGTGGCGGATCAGCCCCATTCCCGGATCTGTCATGGGCCCGCGCAACAACCGCTGTCGGAAATACCTGCCCAACTCTGGCTTTGCCTGCATTTGCCACAGTTGCCGCTGGAGGCACGGGCAAGCCAGCTGAATCCGGGTTCGCCCCATCCGGATTTACCCCGTCCGGATTTACCGATGGCGATCTGCGAGGAGCAGGGCCGCCGGACACGCATCGTCACCGTGAATACACCGGCTGCTGCCCGGGGAGCGCGGGTCGGCATGCCGGTCAATTCAGCCCTGGCGCTGGTGCCGGAACTGGTACTCGAAGCTCGCAGCGTGTTGCTCGAAGGAAGCGTGCTCCGCCAATTGGCCAGCTGGGCGGGCCAGTTCACGCCTGCCGTGAGCATTCACTCGGGCAACGCCTTGCTGCTCGAGATTCAGGGCAGCCTGCGCTTGTTCAATGGCCTCGATGCCTTGCGAGCCACGGTGGCTGCAGGTCTTAAAGCCCTGGGGCACCAGGTGCGCATGGCCTGTGCCACTACAGCCCGGGCGGCCCTGTGGCTGGCCAGGGCCGGTGTCGAGCGCCCGGTCCGAAACAGCCTGGAGCTGCGCCAGGTTCTTGCCGGCATTCACGTCCGTCATCTGGGCTGGCCGGCACGCACTGTCCAGACACTTCTGCAAATGGGAGTCACGACAGTGGGGGACTGTGTGCGGTTGCCCCGCGAGGGCTTCGCCCGGCGGCTGGGACCCCAGCGCCAGCGCGAACTGGACCAGGCTTTTGGCCGGCATCCCGAACCGCAGCAGTTTCACGTGCCACCCGCCCGTTTCTCAGCAGAACTGGAACTCCCGGTGGAAAGCAGCGATGCCCCGCTTTTGCTGGAGGGCTTTTCGCAGCTCTTCGGGCAACTGAAACAGGCGCTGGAGTCCCGTCAGGCCAGTGTCCGTGGCGTGTGGTGCCGGCTCATTCATCCGGATGGCCAGGAAACTCGTCTGCGCCTGGGGCTGCAACAGGCCGCTGGTCACAGCATCGCAGTGGGCTTGTTGCCCGGACTTCTGCGGCTGCGGCTTGAGGCCAGGACCTTGCCTGCCGCTGTCAGCAGTCTGGCGTTGCAGGCCAGCCTGGAGCCCGGGCAGCTACTGACCGGTACGGATCTGCTGGGCCAGTGCCTGCAGCCGGATGGTGGGCTGCACGCCTTGTTGGAACGATTGCGTGCCCGACTGGGGGAACCGGCGGTGCAGGGTTTTGCGTTACGCGCCGAACACCGTCCCGAGAGCGCCTGGCGAGCGGTGCGGGATCCACTGGCAGAAGCCGGGGCGAGTGATCCCCTGATGGCTGTTCGTTCGCGGCCTGTCTGGTTGCTGACGGCACCGGAATTACTGGGGATGGTTGCGGGGCGACCCGCGTGGCACGGGGTACTGTCGCTTCTGTGCGGGCCGGAACGCATCGAAAGCGGCTGGTGGGATGGCGGCGATGTGCGTCGGGATTACTACCGGGCCAGCAATCCGCGGGGTGCGATGCTCTGGGTATACCAGGATCTGCGCAGCCAGGCCTGGTACCTGCAGGGTGTTTTCGGGTGAGCGGTTATGCCGAGTTGCATTGCCTCAGCAACTTCACGTTTTTGCGGGGTGCATCGCACCCGGCCGAACTGGTGCAGCGAGCCGCTGCGCTCGGGTATTCAGCCCTCGCGCTCACCGACGAGTGCTCTGTGGCCGGTATTGTCCGGGCACACGTCGCGGCGCGAGCCCATGCCTTGCAGCTACTCATCGGCAGCGAGTTCCGGACCGCTGATGGCCTGCGCCTGGTTGTGCTTGCTGCCGACCGGGACGGTTACGCCGCGCTTTGCGGGCTGATCACCCGCGGACGCCGGGCCGCAGAGAAGGGCTCCTATCGCGTGGTGCGCAGCGACTTCGAGGCGCTGCCTGCCGGATGTCTGCTGCTGTGGTTGCCCCCGACGGTGGCTCCGGGTCGGTTGACTGGTCGGTTGACTGGTCGGTTGACGGGTCTGGCGACGGCACTCCCGGATCCTGCCGATGCCCTGTGGCTGCAAGCGCATTTTGCCGGGCGCGTCTGGCTCGCAGTCGAGCTCCATGCCGATGGCGACGAGGCCTGCCGCAGTGAACAGCTACTGGCGTTTTCTGCCAGCGTCGGTATTCCGGCGGTGGCTGCCGGTGATGTGCACATGCATGTCCGTGGCCGTCGTGCCGTGCAAGATACGCTGACAGCCATTCGTCGGAAGCTGCCGTTAGCGTCCGGTACGGCAGGTCTGCATGCCAATGGCGAGCGGCATCTGCGCACGCTGGCCGAGCTCAGGCGGATCTATCCGCACCGGTTGCTGGAGGCCACGCTGCAGATCGCACGACGTCTGCACTTTTCCCTGGACGAGTTGCGCTACCAGTACCCGCATGAGCTGGTACCTGCCGGTTACACGTCTGCCAGCTGGCTGAGATGCCGCACCCTGCAGGGACTGCGGGAGCGCTGGCCAGCGGGTGCTTCAGCCGATATCCGCCAGCTGGTGGAGCGTGAGCTCGAGCTGATCGCCGAGTTGCGTTACGAGGCTTATTTTCTGACCGTGGACGATATCGTCCGGTTTGCGCGCAGCCAGGGCATCCTCTGTCAGGGGCGCGGCTCTGCGGCCAATTCCGCTGTGTGTTTCTGCCTTGGTATCACTGAGGTGGATCCGGCGCACATGTCGCTCCTTTTCGAACGATTTATCTCCCGGGAGCGCAATGAACCACCCGACATCGACGTGGATTTCGAGCACGAGCGCCGTGAAGAGGTGATTCAGTACATCTATGCACGCTATGGCCGGGACCGTGCGGCACTGACGGCAACCGTGATTACCTACTGTCCCCGCAGTGCCATTCGTGATGTGGGCCGGGCGTTGGGGTTGTCTGAAGCGCAGCTCCGTCAGGTGTCTCGAAATCTGCAATGGTGGGATGGCCAGGCCGTACAGCCGGAACGAATCCGGGAAGCTGGTTTTGATCCGGCCAGTCCGTTGATCCACCGGCTCGTGACGCTGACTGGCCAGTTGATCGGTTTTCCCCGGCATCTTTCCCAGCATGTCGGCGGGTTCGTGATTGCCGAGGAACCGCTTTGTCAGCTGGTGCCGATTGAGAACGCGTCGATGGCAGATCGCACGGTCATCCAGTGGGACAAGGATGACCTCGATGAAATGGGCCTGCTCAAGGTGGATGTGCTTGCGCTCGGCATGCTGTCGGCTATTCGCCGCAGCTTTGCCTTGCTACGGGAGCACAAGGGGCGCGAACTGTCGCTGCACACAGTGCCGGCCGAAGACCCGGCGGTATACGCCATGATCAGCCGGGGCGACACCATGGGGGTTTTCCAGATCGAGTCCCGGGCCCAGATGGCCATGCTGCCGAGGCTGAAACCACGTTCGTACTACGACCTGGTCATTGAGGTGGCGATTATCCGGCCCGGACCCATCCAGGGCGACATGGTGCATCCCTACCTGCGCCGCCGGAGCGGGGAAGAGCCGGTGACCTATCCCAGCCCGGAAGTCCGCCAGGTGCTGGAACGTACGCTCGGAGTGCCCATTTTCCAGGAACAGGTCATGCAGCTGGCGGTCGTGGCGGCGGGGTTCACGCCAGGCGAGGCTGATCAACTGCGCCGGGCGATGGCCGCGTGGCGCCGGCAAGGCGGGCTCAGGCACTTTGAGGAACGGCTGATTTCCGGTATGCGGGCGCGCAACTATTCCGAGGAATTTGCTCGCCAGATCTTCAACCAGATTTGTGGTTTTGGGGAATACGGCTTTCCGGAATCCCACGCCGCCAGCTTTGCCTTGCTGGTGTATGTCTCTGCCTGGCTCAAGTGGCACGAACCGGCAGCATTTACCTGCGCATTGCTGAACAGCCAGCCGATGGGGTTCTACGCGCCGTCGCAGCTGGTCCAGAGCGCCCGCCGTGCCGGAGTCGAGGTCCGGCCGGTGGAGGCAAATTGCAGTGCCTGGGATTGCACCCTCGAAGCCACAGCGGATGGCCAGTACGCGCTCCGGCTCGGCTTGCGCCTGGTCAGCGGATTTGGGGTGGGGGCGGGCCTGCAGTTGATTCACCAGCGAAGCGAGGGGCCCTACCGCAGTGTCCAGGACCTCCACGAGCGTACCGGCATGGCCCGGCAGGAGCTTGGCGCCCTCGCTACTGCAGGCGCGCTGGCGGGTATTGCGGGCCACCGGCACCGGGCCCGTTGGGCCGTGGCGGGCGCGGAGCCCCCCTTGCCGGTATTGCCGGTGTTGCGAATCGCCGAAGGCCTGCCGCTGCTTCGGGCGCCCACGGAAGGCCAGGACATTGCTGCCGACTACCAGAGTCTCGGGTTGACGCTGGGTCGTCACCCACTGGCATTGCTGCGCACGCGCCTGCGTCGCCGGGGCATCAGGACGGCTATCGAACTCCAGGAATTGTGTGACAGGGCGCATGCGCGGACGGCAGGGATTGTCACGACGCGCCAGCGGCCGGGTAGCGCGGGGGGAGTCACTTTCGTGACGCTGGAAGATGAAACGGGCTACGTTAACCTGATCGTCTGGCGGCGGCTGGCGGAACGTCAGCGCCAGGTTTTGCTTGAGTCACGCCTGCTGGGTGTGTGGGGGCAGGTACAGCGGCAGGGTGATGTCCTGCATATGGTGGCAATCCGCCTTGAGGACTACAGCGCGCTGCTCGGTCAACTGCCCACGCCCAGCCGGGATTTCTGTTGATAAAGACCGCCCGCTACCTCTCTAGCCTCAATCGTCGATCTCGAAGTCCTCGAAATCCTCGATGTCATGCTCAACGCGCTTGCGCTCCAGGAACTCCTCGAGCTTGCGGCGGGCGCAATGTACGTCCCGCGACCGGCCGCGGTGCGACTCTGCTTCCAGCTCGGAAATCAGGTCTTCGACGTTGATTTCAACAGACTGCTCGCCAACGTTATCGGAAATTTCAGCCTCAGGTGACAGCTCCAATTCGGCACTGTCATCCAGTTCTGACTCATCGCTGTCAACCGGATCGATCGCATCCGGAGGTTCCGGGCGAGGAGCCTTCTTGTTCGTGGCCAGTACGGCAGCTTTGCGACCCATTGATCAATCCTTAAAAGTACAGAAAGTGCAACGCCAACGTCGTTTTTATAGTCGGCTCAACGAGGGATGACAATCCCTATTTCTGTATTTCGTGAACTGAATCCGGGTCTATCTCACAGGTGCAGACCGCTCATCAAAGAGGTCAGCCAACGAGTTGATTCAACTCGAATATGGGCAGGAGGATCGCGAGGACGATGACCAGAACGATCACCCCCATGGACACAATCAGCGCAGGCTCCAGAATACCGAGCAGGGCCGCTATGAGGCCGTCCATCTCGCGTTCCTGATTAATGGCAGCACGGCTGAGCATGGTTTCCAGCTCGCCGCTGGCCTCACCGCTGGAAATCAGGTGAACACAAATAGGCGGGAAATAGCCGCCAACGGCCAGGGATTTGCCAATCGGCGCTCCTTCGCGCACACGGTCTGACGCACCCTCCACAGCTTCGCGCATGGGCACGTTGGTCACTACCGCGGCGGAGATGCGCAGGGCCTCGAGTACGGGCACACCGCTCCCGGTCAGAATGCTCAGGGTTCGCGTGAAGCGCGCCGTATTTGAACCGCGGACCAGCTTGGCGACCAGCGGAATGCGCAGCAGGAGAGCATCCAGCCACCGGCGTGGTCCTGGCTGGCGGAGTGCGCGGCGCGCGGCAAAACCGGCCGCCACGAGCGCGATCAGCAGGTAAAGTCCGTAGTCGCGCAGGAAATCGCTGAGTGCAATCAGAAAGATCGTCAGCCCTGGTAATTCGCGCCCTGTATTCGAGAATACGCCGACGACTTTGGGCACGACATAGACCAGCATGCCGCTGACGATCAGCAAGGCAAGTACCGTCAGTACGACGGGATAGATCATCGCGTGCTGGATTTTCTGGCGCAGTACCTGGCGACCTTCAGTGTAGTCGGCAAGCCGTTCCAGGACGGCGTCCAGATGGCCGGACTGTTCACCAGCGGAAACCGTGGCCCGGTAAATCTCCGGAAAAGCCTTTGGAAAGTCGCCGAAGCCATCCGCCAGTGTGTGCCCCTCCATGACCTTTGAGCGCACACCGATAAGGATGCTCTTCACGCGAGTAGACTCGGTCTGCTCCGAAACCGCGAGCAGCGCTTCCTCCAGAGGCAGCGAAGATTGCACGAGTGTCGCCAGCTGGCGAGTCACCAGCGCAAGGTCGCTGGCGGACAGCGTCGGGCGCAGCGTGAATGACTTCTGGCGGGTCGCTTCGCGCTCGGCTACTTCGGCTACGGTGAGCGGAAGCAGTTGCCGTTCGCGCAGTAACTGGCGTACCTGGCGGGGGGTATCTCCCTCGAGAATTCCGCGGCTTTCTTTGCCGCTGGCGTCGACAGCGGTGTATTCAAACGCGCCCATCAGTCAGAGCGGGTAACGCGCAAAACCTCTTCGAGGGTGGTGGTTCCGGCGAGCGCCCTGCGCAGCCCATCGTCACGGATGCTGGGACCGCGTGTGCGCGCGTAGCGCTCCAGTTCGTGCTCCCCAACGCCATCGTGAATCATCGTGCGCAGTTCGTCGTCGATGGTCACCAGTTCGTAGATGCCAGTGCGGCCCTTGTAACCAACTCCGCCGGCTAGCAGTGCGGCCTCGTCAGGGTGGTAGAGGGAAGGCGGGGTTGCCGGGTCCACGCCGAGAGTCCGGCATTCGTACTCCCGGGCCGGATAGGCCACCTTGTTGGCCGGATCCAGGACGCGCACCAGTCGCTGGGCCAGCACGCCGACGAGACTCGAGGAGAGCAGGAAGGGTTCGACGCCCATGTCCCGCAAGCGGGTCACCGCTCCGACTGCCGTGTTGGTGTGCAGGGTGGAGAGTACGAGGTGGCCGGTAAGGCTGGCCTGCACCGCAATTTCAGCCGTTTCCAGGTCGCGGATTTCGCCGACCATCACGACATCCGGGTCCTGGCGCAGGATTGCCCGCAGGCCGCGTGCGAAGGTCATGTCGGCTTTCGTGTTTACCTGGGACTGTCCAATGCCATCGATGTAGTACTCGATGGGATCCTCGACCGTCATGATGTTGCGCGTGTTGTCGTTGATCCGCTCAAGCGCAGCGTAGAGCGTGGTCGTTTTGCCGGAACCGGTCGGTCCCGTGACCAGAATAATGCCGTGCGGCTTGTGAATCAGTTCGTCGATAACATCCCGGGTATTCGGGTCCATGCCGAGATTTTCCAGCTCAAGGCGCCCGGCGTGCTTGTCCAGCAGGCGGAGCACCACCCGTTCGCCGTGACCGGAGGGCATGGTCGAAACGCGGACATCAACAGCCCGGCCGGCAATACGGAGCGAAAACCGGCCATCTTGTGGCAGCCGCTTCTCGGCAATATCAAGTTTTGACATGACCTTGATGCGGGAAACGACCAGGGGAGCTACGGCGCGGCGGGACTGCAAAACTTCCCGGAGTATGCCATCGACCCGAAAACGCACCACGAGCCGGTTCTCAAAAGGCTCGATATGAATGTCGGAAGCATTCTCCTTGACCGCCGACGTCAGCAGGGCGTTGATCAGGCGAATGATGGGCGCGTCGTCGTCGCTTTCCAGCAGATCGGAGGGCTCCGGGAGATCCTGGGCCACCCGAAACAGGTCGGTGTCTTCACCCAGGCCATCCACCATTTGCATGGTGTTGTTTGACTCGCGCTCGTAGGTCTGCTGCAGCTGACGATCGAATTCCGCCGGCGGCACAACCTGCAGGCGCATTGGGCCGTCGACAAAGCGCCTGACTTCGGAAATCGCGGCCAGCTTCGCATCGGACCGGACAATTGTCAGTGGCTGGCCGTCCTGCAGGCCATTGATCAGCACGCCGTGGCGTTTCGCGAAGGCAAACGGGAGTACAAAGCGGCGAACCTCCGGAGGAACCCGGGCGACGACGTCGGGCAGCCGCTCGATCGGGCCTGCCTCGGTCAGGTCGTCAAGGAGTTCAGGAACCGGCGGATTCACCGGCCGGGGCCTCAAGTGGTTCGCGCAGATCTATGGCCGGACCTTCCGGTGATATCGGCGGCTGGATGAGTTCGGGCAATACAGGTCGGTCGGTTTTCGGCATCAACCGCGGGTTTTGGGGCCTGATGCCCAGTTGCTGATCGCGGATGTAGCTGTATTTTGCATTGGTTTCGAACGTCGCCGCGACATTGTCGCGCAGAATCGTGGGTTTAATGAACACCATGAGGTTGGTCTTGGACTTGGTGGTGTTATCGGAGCGGAACAAGGCGCCAATCAAGGGAATTCGGCCGAGGAGGGGCACGCGCTGTTGCCGCTCCGTAACCTGTTCCTGGATCAGCCCGCCAAGCACCAGCGTGGCGCGGTCCTCGACGATGACGACGGTATTGATGGACCGGTTGGACGTGATCAGGTCCACGGCCTGGCTGCTCGGCAGGATTGAGGATATTTCCTGCTGGACCTTCAGGCGAACGGCGTTGCCTTCATTGATCTGCGGCGTCAGCTTCAGCGTCAGGCCGACCTGCTCGCGCTGGATGGTCTGGAAGGGGTTGACCGACGATGTGCCGCCGCTTGCTCCGGTGTCGGTGTACGAACCCGTGACAAACGGCACCTCCTGGCCAACCTGGATCTCGGCTTCCTCGTTGTCGAGGGTGACCAGGACCGGGGTGCCGATGATGTTGGAGCTGCCGTCAGCTTCGAGCGCCTCGATCAGGGCGACAAAGCTCAGGCCTGAATCCCTGATCTTGCCAACACCGAGCGTCAGGCCGCTGCCGATCAGGGACCCGGCGCCAGCCGCAAGTCCACCCTCACCCCCGCCCAGAACGGCGCCGGCAATGCCAGTAACGCCGGTGGTGTTATCGAACTTGGTAACGCCAATCGCTGAGTCGAGATCGCCGTCGCCGACGGCCCACGTGACGCCGAGTTCCGCTGCCCTGTCGGACGACACCTCAACGATGACGGCCTCGACCATAACCTGGGCCCGCCGGATATCGAGCTTGTCGATGACTCCCATCATCGACTTCATGATTTTCGGTGGCGCAGTAATAATCAGCGCATTGGTGGCTTCGTCGGCCCAGATACTGACCTCGCCGCGCTCGGTAGGCGGCAGCACATCCGGGACGCCAGCCGCTTTCCCGCCGCCGCCGCCACCACCGCTGTACTGGCTTTGCAGTTTGGTGGCCAGGTCGACGGCTGCCGTGTAGCGCAGGTAGCGAACCTGGGTATCGCCGCCTTCCTCAAGCGGGGTGTCAAGGTGGGTAATCAGCGCCCGGTAACGCAGGCGCGCTGTCTTGTCGCCGGTCAGGAGCACGCTGTTGGTGCGCTCGTCGGCCACCAGCGTGATTCGGGGGCCGGCACCACCTTCTGCCGCCTGGGTGCCCTGATTGAGCGCCGCAACAATTTTCACGATCTCGCCTGCCGAGGCATGCTCAAGGCGGATGACCTCGTAGTCCTGATCAGCTGCCTGATCGATGCGCGCCACAATGCGCATCATGCGATCCACGTTCGCGGCACGATCACTGATAATCAGCAAGTTGGAGGGCGGATGGGCCGCCAGATGTCCGTACTGGGGGATCAGTGGCCGCATGATCGGCACGAGCTGGGCAGCCGCCACGTTCTGTACGGTAATGATGCGAGTCACAATGTCATCGGGTCGGCCGCCGCCACCGGGTTGCGACTCTGCTCCGGGCACCTGACGGGCGTTGGCGTCGGGGAGGATCTTGACCACGTCACCGGACGGAACCGCCACGAAGCCGTAGACAGAAAGTATGGACAGGAACGCCTCGTAGAAAGCATCCGGGCTCATCGGCGCGGCTGACAGCATCGTGACCTGGGCCTTGACGCGGGGATCCAGAATGAAATTTTTGCCGGTTACTTCGCCCACGGCCTCAATGACCTGGCGGATGTCAGCGTCCTTGTAGTTGGGGGTGATCGTCGCCTCCTGAGCCTGCAGAACCGGACCGCAGGCCAGCGCCCCCAATGCCACGCAGATGCTGGTCAAGCGCCGGAGGCGAGTGGTGGTCAACGGGGATTTGCCTGCTGGGCTCACTGAGTCGCTCCGACGGCATTAATTTGGGACATGTTGAGGGACAGCACCTGCGGCTGACCATCCCGCTCGACAGTGACCGTAATCTGGGATGCGTCCCCCAGGCTTCGAAAGACTTCCATTCCCTGCGCCGGATTATTCAATGCAACACCGTTGATTTCTGTGACGAGGTCGCCAGCGCGCAAGCCGAGGGCGGCAAATTGCTGGCGATTTGGACCTGGGTAGATACGGTAACCCTTTAACTGCCCGTTGGGCATGAACGGCTGGGGACGGACAATGTCCAGAAACCCGGCTGCCTTCTGCGCCACCAGTTCCTGCACATTGGCTTCGACGTCGGGTGGCCGGAATGTCGTTGGAGTGGTCCGCCCGGACGAGCGGGCTCCCTGGCCCTCGCGAGGCAGCCGCAGGACTTCCAGCTGGCCGGCCCGGGACAGAATCACGCGGTCTGCCTGGATCTGCTGCACAGTTGCGCCACCGGGCAGACTGGCATTGGTGAAATAGACGTGCTCGTTGCCGCTCGCATCCGCAATGATGGCATGGGCCGTCTTGGGATTGTCAGCGGCAATGGCGCCGCGCAGCTGCAGCGAGAGGCTGGTATCCGGCGCGTTCAGCGCGGCGTCACCCGTCAATTCGGGTGCGCCTGTCGACGCTTCACCGAACAAATGGGTGGCGGCAATCGCGGAGTTGTCGGCGGGGCCGGTAGCAATTTGCGCCACCTGTTGGGACGGTTCGGGCGGTTGCCAGGGCGCCGCCGGCGCCGCGGGGTACAGCAGCCAGAATACCCGGGCCAGGTAGTAACCGATCAGAACCACGGCCACGACCGACACCGCCAGCGGCAGGTGCTCGTTGGCACGTGCCACCGCCACCGTCGGCGTTGTTCCGCCGAATCGGGAGACAAGATCCTGAATGTTCACAGAAGCCCAAGAAACTTAAGGGGATTTAGCATAATAAGGTACCGGGGGGGTAGCAACCCGGATATCGGCTGACAGCGCCCCTCCGCCGCGAATTAGAACCCCCGGGCCTGCGGAGAACCGTGATGCGCTCCACATGACGATGCGGAAACTTGACCCGGGGATAATAGCGCCAGACCGATGCCGTTACGCAGTGCGGAATCCGCGTCACTGCCCGGAATCGAATAAGTTACTATCGTTGACGTTCAAGTTTTCCGCAATTGCGACGATTTAAACTCTACGAGCGGCCAGTGATGGGCAGCGATAGCGACAAGGATCTGACTCGCCGCACGGATGACGGCAGGGGGCTTGCCATTGAGGAGGCCCGGCCCCAGGTCAAACGTCCGCCGCTGTATCGGGTCGTTTTACTGAATGACGACTACACTCCAATGGAGTTCGTCGTCGAAGTGCTGGAGTTGATATTCGCCATGGACCGGCAAAAGGCCACGCGCGTAATGCTCGAAGTTCACACCCGTGGAAAAGGCGTGTGCGGGGTATTTACCTATGAGATTGCCGAAACCAAGGTGGCCCAGGTCGGCGCCTATGCCCAGCAGCATCAGCATCCGCTACTTTGCACGCTCGAGGAAATCTGACGGTCATGTTAAGTAGTGAACTCGAATTCTGTCTGAACGAGGCTTTTCAGCAGGCCCGGACCAAGCGTCACGAGTACATGACTGTCGAGCATTTGCTGCTCGCTATCATTGACGTGCCCACAGTTACCGAAATTCTCAAGGGCTGTGGCGCAGACCTTGCGCGGCTCCGACGCGACCTCGAGCAGTTCATTGATGAGTCCACCCCGCGGCTTGCCGAGGGCAGTGAGCAGGATGTCCAGCCGACCCTTGGGTTCCAGCGCGTGTTACAGCGTGCGGTGTTCCATGTGCAGTCGAGTGGCAAAAAGGAGGTGCGTGGCGAGAACGTGCTGGTTGCGATCTTCGGCGAAAAGCAGTCCCACGCCGTCTACCTCCTGGGCCTGCAGGATGTCACCCGCCTTGATGTGATCAATTTTGTCTCCCATGGCTTGTCGAAGCTGCGCGATGACACCAGTGGCGCCAAAGCACAGCCTGGTGATGGCGAGGAGAGTGAAGGAGAAGCCAGTGGCAGTGCGCTGGAAAACTACGCGACAAACCTCAACAAGCGGGCCCGCGATGGAAAAATCGACCCATTGATCGGCCGGGAACTTGAGGTGGAGCGGACAATCCAGATTCTCTGCCGGCGGCGAAAGAACAACCCGCTTTACGTCGGTGAGGCAGGCGTTGGCAAGACGGCGATCGCCGAAGGTCTTGCCAAGATGATTGTCGAGGGCAAGGTGCCCGAGGTGCTTGCGAAGTGCACCATTTATGCACTCGATATGGGCTCCCTTCTGGCCGGTACGAAATACCGCGGCGACTTCGAGAAGCGCTTCAAGGCGGTGATCAAGGAGCTCAGCAAGGATCCTGGTGCAATCCTGTTTATTGACGAAATTCACACGGTTATTGGCGCTGGCGCTGCTTCCGGCGGCGTCCTTGACGCGTCCAACCTGATTAAGCCGGTATTGTCGAGTGGCGAGCTTCGGTGCATTGGCTCCACGACGTACCGGGAATACCGCGGCGTGTTTGAAAAAGACCACGCGCTTGCCCGCCGGTTCCAGAAGATTGACATCGTCGAGCCGACCATTCCCGAGACGATCGAGATCCTTCGTGGCCTCAAGACCCGGTTCGAGGAACACCACGGCGTGACCTACACTGACGACGCAATCGAGGCCGCCGTCGAGCTGGCCGCACGGCATATCAATGAGCGCCAGCTGCCGGACAAGGCAATTGACGTCATCGATGAGGCTGGCGCCAGCGCCAGGCTTGAGCCCGCGGAAACCCGGAACACCGAAGTCGGTGTTACCCAAATCGAGAACGTGATTGCCAAGATGGCGCGGATTCCACCCAAGAGCGTGTCGGCTTCCGATCGCGACCAGCTCCGGAATCTGGAGCGCGATCTCAAGCTCGTAATTTTTGGTCAGGACAATGCAGTATCGGCGCTGGCCTCTGCCATCAAGATGGCGCGATCAGGCCTCCGTGAGCCGGAAAAGCCTGTGGGCGCCTTCCTGTTTGCCGGCCCTACGGGCGTAGGAAAAACGGAGGTCACCCGTCAGCTGGCCCACTGCCTCGGTATCGAACTCATCCGGTTCGACATGTCGGAATACATGGAGCGCCACACGGTCTCACGGCTGATTGGCGCGCCGCCAGGCTATGTGGGCTTCGACCAGGGCGGTCTTCTGACCGAGGCGATCAGCAAGCATCCGCACGCGGTGCTGCTGCTGGATGAAATTGAGAAGGCCCACCCGGAGGTGTTCAACCTTCTTCTGCAGGTCATGGATCACGGGACCCTCACGGACAACAATGGGCGAAAGGCAGACTTTCGCAATGTCATTCTCGTGATGACCACGAACGCCGGGGCTCAGGAGATGGGCCGCGCCTCGATGGGGTTTACCGAACAGGACAACACGACGGACGGAATGGCAATCATTAATCGCATGTTTACGCCGGAATTCCGCAATCGTCTCGACACCATTATCCAGTTTGCCGCGTTGGGTCCTGACGCGATCTTGCGGGTCGTCGACAAGCTGGTGATGGAGCTCGAAGCGCAGCTGGACAAAAATGCGGTGACTATCGAGCTGGAACCCGCCGCCCGGCAGTGGATTGCCGACAAGGGCTACGATCCGAAGATGGGCGCGCGTCCGATGGCGCGCGTTATTCAGGAGCAGATCAAGCGGCCTCTCGCCGAACAGCTGCTGTTTGGTGACCTCGCCAAGGGTGGCCACGTCCGGATCCTGCTCGACGCTGCCGGCGAACTCAGCCTGGTTTCCACGCCAACCACACGCTCTCTCGAGCACATTCCCGATCCAGCCTGAGGTTAGCGGGCGCGGAAGGTGATTCGCCCCTTGGACAGGTCGTACGGGGTCAGTTCGATCGTGACCCGGTCGCCGGTGAGGATGCGGATGTAGTGTTTGCGCATTTTTCCCGAGATGTGCGCAGTAACAACATGGCCGTTATCGAGCTTTACCCGAAACGTTGTGTTGGGCAGAGTCTCAGTGACGACCCCGTCCATCGTGATGGCTTCTTCTTTGGGCATGGAGACTCCGGCGAAACGGCCCGGGATTGTCGTCGAACTGGTTCAGTCGTGCAAGCGAGCGGGTTTCTGCGGTGGCGGCACCAGTTGAGAGCTGCGGCCCGGAGCCTCATGCCAGGTACCGTTGTTGACAGTGCCTGGTGCGAGGTTCCTGACCACGCGGACAAAATCAGCGCGGGGCATGAGTTCGCTGCCAAGCGAATTCAGATGGCGGGTAGCGACCTGGCAGTCGATGAGTTCGAAGCCCCGGCTTTCAACCACCCGAACCAGTTTCACCAGAGCCACTTTTGACGCATCCGTGGCATAACTGAACATCGACTCGCCGAAAAAGACCCCACCGAGCGCGATGCCATACAGCCCACCAACGAGCTCCGGCCCGTCCCAGGTTTCCACGGCGTGGGCATACCCCAGTTCGTGCAAATTCAGGTACGCCGAACGCATTTCCGGCGTGATCCAAGTGCCGGACGTGGCCCGGGAGTTCGCGCAGCCGTCAATCACCGACTCGAAAGCCTGGTCTATTGACACCCGGTAGCGATCGCTCCGCAGCGTCCGGCGAAGACTGCGTGAGACGTGAAGTCGGGATGGAATGAGCACGGCACGGGGATCCGGTGACCACCAGAGAATCGGTTGCCCGGTTTCGTACCAGGGAAAGATCCCGTGGCGGTAGGCCGCCAGCAGCCGCTCCGGTGTCAGGTCCCCGCCAACGGCAAGCAGTCCGTCAGGCTCTGTAGCTGCCATCGCGGGATCCGGAAATGCATCGGGTGGGTCATCGGGCCGGAGAAACACAATTTCTGCCATGTCGGGAAGCGACGGATGGATCAGCCCGTGCCCTTGCGGTAAGGCACATGGTCATTGACGGATTGGATGTAGTCGTCGATGTGGGCGCGTTCACGGTTGAGATAGTGGTCTATGGCAGTCGCAAACTGCGGGTGCGAGAGCCAGTGAGCTGACCAGGTTTCTGTGGGTACAAAACCGCGGCTGATCTTGTGTTCGCCCTGGGTTCCGGGCTCAAAGACCTTCAGTCCGTGTTCAATACAGTATTCGATGCCCTGGTAGTAGCAGGTTTCGAAGTGCAGGCTGTGATAGTCGCCCTCACTGCCCCAATAGCGACCGTAAAGCGTGTCTGCGCTTCGAAAGCACAGCGCGGTGGCCACGGGCTCCCCCTTGCGCAGCGCCACTATGGCGAGGACAGCGTCCGGCATTTCGACGCTTATCCGCGTAAAGAACGCGCCGGTCAGGTAGGGTTCGCGGCCTCGCCGCCAGAATGTACTGGCGTAGAGGGGTAACAGTTTCGCCCAAAGCGTGCTGTCAATTTCGGCGCCGGTGAGGCGGACAAAGCTGATACCGGCTTCCGCAACCCGGCGCCTCTCGCGGCGGGCCTTCTTGCGCTTCTCGGCCGTAAATTCGTTGAGGAACGCATCGAAGTCCGCGTAATCACGGTTGTGCCAGTGAAATTGGCAATCCTTGCGGGCCAGGAACCCGGCCCGCGACAAAAACGTGTTTTCCTCAGACGTGGGGAACAGCACGTGAACGGATGACGACCCCGTCTGCCGGGCCAGTTCGACGGCCCCTTCAAGCAGGGCAGCCGCAATCTGTGCGGGTTCCTGGTCCGGTCGGTGCAGCAGGCGTGGGCTGGTGGCGGGTGTAAACGGAATTGCCGAGACCAGCTTGGGAAAGTAGCGCAGCCCGGACCGTCGATAGGCGTCGGCCCAGGCAAAGTCGAAAACGAATTCGCCGTAGGAATTGTTTTTCTGATAAAGCGGCATTGCCCCGAGAAGCTGGCCGGGATCATCTCGAAGGAGCAGGTGACGCGGTTGCCAGCCGGAACGTCCAGAGAGGCAACCGGTTTCCTCCAGGGCAAGGAGAAATTCGTGGCGAAGAAACGGACACTCGCTCCCACGCAGGCCATTCCAGTCAGTGACGGGAACGTCGGCCAAACTCCCGATGAGTTCAATGTGCAAGATAGTTTGGTGCCGGGTCTGTCACTCGGCAATGCTGTCGAGGTATTTTTCGGCATCCAGCGCCGCCATGCACCCGGAGCCTGCCGATGTGATGGCCTGGCGGTAGACGCTGTCGGCGACATCGCCGGCCGCAAACACGCCGGGAACGCTGGTCGCTGTTGCACCGCCGGAGCTTCCGGTGCGCACCACGATATAGCCCTTGTCGAGTTCCAGTTGCTCCTTGAACGGGGCGGTGTTGGGGTCATGGCCGATGGCGATAAACAGTCCGGTAACGTCGATGGTCTGGCTATTGCCGCCACCGTCCGTTGACCGCACGCGTACCCCATTTACACCGGCCTCGTTGCCGACTACGGCATCAACTTCATGATTCCAGATGATGGAGACGTTGCCGCCCTCGCGGGTCCGGGACAGCAGCTTGTCCTGGAGCATCTTCTCGGCCCGCAACTTGTCCCGGCGGTGGATCAGGGTGACATGAGACGCCAGATTCGACAGGTACAGTGTTTCCTCAACCGCGGTATTGCCGCCACCAACGACGGCAACGCGCTGACCGCGGTAGAAAAAGCCATCGCAGGTTGCACAGGCCGAGACACCCTTGCCGCGGAAAGCCTGTTCGGACGGCAGCCCGAGATAGCGCGCCGACGCCCCGGTGGCGATCACCAGCGAGTCACAGGTGTACTCCTGGGAGCCGCCGCGCAGGCGATACGGCCGCTGGCGGAGATCCACCGCCTCGATCTGGTCGAGAATGCCGTGGACTTCAAGTCGCTCACAGTGCTCGCGTAACTGGGTCATCAGTTCCGGACCCTGCAGTCCGTGCCGGCCACCGGGCCAGTTGTCCACGTCTGTCGTGGTCATTAACTGGCCACCCTGTTCAAGGCCGGTGATGAGCAGGGGCTTGAGATTGGCCCGGGCCGCGTAAACAGCCGCGCTGTAGCCAGCGGGTCCGGAGCCAAGGATGATCAATCGTGAGTGCATTGCTGCTGTCATACGGCCAGTTTAGGCGAAGGCTCGCGCTTGCGTCCAAACCACGTGCTGCTATGATCTTCCGTGTTAACTGCTTGACGGGCAGGCGGTTAGCTGGCGTTGTTGTTGGGTCGTCTCAGGGAACAGAGTGGCCAGAGCTATCGGACTTGAAAGCCGCGGCCTTGCAGCGCCGCTGACTCATGCTGTGCGCGAAGCAGCCTTCTGGGTGCTCAGTGCCATTGCACTGATCTTGCTGGTCGCTCTTCTAAGTTATAACCCGCAGGATCCCGGCTTCAGTCACACCGGTAACGGAGCGCCGGTTCGGAATCAGATCGGCGCCGTGGGCGCCTGGTATGCCGATATCGCTTTCGGCCTGTTCGGCGGGCCCGCCCTGTTGTTCCCCGCCATGTTCCTCCTGGCGGGCTGGATTGTCTTCACGGCGCGCAGCAGCCCTGGTCCTGTCGACCGGCAAGTCCTTGTCACACGACTGTCAGGCTTTGCCCTGACCCTGGCGACGAGCTGCGCACTGGCGACGCTGCATTTTGGCGCGCACGGACTGCCACAGACGGCTGGCGGGGCCTTCGGGGAACTGCTCGGCAATGGCATTGCCGCGGGTCTGGGGTCGCTGGGTGCAACGCTGCTGCTGCTGGCGTCATGGCTGGCAGGCGTCTCCCTGTTCACGGGTTTGTCCTGGCTTGCCGTCATGGATCAGATCGGTCGACTGGTCTTTGAGGGGGTTGACCGGGGCCGTGAATTGTTTATCGAAATCCGGGCGCGCACCGCCGTGCGCCGGGCTCAGGAAGAACGTCAGGCAGTCGGTCGCCAGGAACGCAAAAAGATCGACAAAAAGCCACCGCCGCGTATCGAGCCCGTGCTGGCGGCTCCCCAGCCAAGTCAGCGAGCCCAGAAGGAGCGGCAGGTACCGTTATTCGCCGGCACCGTACTTCCGGGCGGACTGCCATCACTTTCCCTGCTGGACGATCCGCCGGAGCGGCCGCCGGGCTATTCCAAGGAATCGCTGGAGGCTATCTCTCGTCTTGTTGAACTGAAACTCCGCGATTTTGGCGTGGAGGTCGAGGTTGTAGCGGTCCAGCCGGGCCCGATCGTTACGCGCTTTGAGCTGGCGCCGGCACCCGGCGTCAAGGTCAGCCAGATCAGCAATCTCTCCAAGGATCTTGCGCGTTCACTGTCGGCAATCAGTGTGCGCGTTGTCGAGGTCATTCCGGGCAAGCCGACGGTGGGTCTGGAAATTCCCAACGAGTCCCGCGAAATGGTGACCCTGGGGGAAATCCTGCGCTCCCGTGCCTATGAAGAAATGTCGTCGCCTCTGACGCTGGCTCTCGGCAAGGATATTGGTGGCAAGTCGGTGGTAGCCGATCTGCAGCGTATGCCACATCTCATGATTGCCGGCACGACGGGCTCGGGCAAGTCCGTCGGCATTAACGCCATGGTATTGAGCCTGCTCTACAAGGCCAGGCCAGAAGAAGTTCGATTGATCATGATCGATCCGAAGATGCTCGAACTGTCTGTCTACGAGGGCATTCCGCACCTGCTCGCGCCGGTGGTGACCGACATGAAGGAGTCGGCAAATGCCCTTCGGTGGTGCGTGGCCGAGATGGAGCGCCGGTACCGGCTCATGGCATCCCTTGGCGTGCGCAACATGAGCGGCTACAACCGCAAGGTGAAGCAGGCACTGGACAAGGGTGAGCCGATACCTGATCCGCTCGTCGGCACGGATTATGCGCCGAAGCTAAACCTGGACGGCACCGTCCCGACGCTGACGCCGTTGCCGCACATCGTGGTGATCATCGACGAACTCGCCGACATGATGATGATCGTCGGCAAGAAGGTTGAAGAACTGATTGCCCGGCTTGCGCAGAAGGCCCGGGCTTCGGGAATTCACATGATTATCGCCACACAGCGGCCCTCCGTGGACGTAATCACCGGCCTGATCAAGGCCAATATTCCCACGCGAATTGCATTCCAGGTTTCGGCCAAGGTGGATTCCCGGACGATCCTCGACCAGAGCGGCGCCGAGTCTTTGCTGGGACATGGGGACATGCTGTTTCTGCCGCCGGGCACGGGCATGCCCTTGCGGGTGCACGGCGCCTTCGTGTCCGACCAGGAAGTCCATCGGGTCGTTAACCAGCTGAAGGGCGGTGGACCGCCCGCGTACCTCGAGGAAATCACCGAGGGGCCTGCGATGGCGCTGCCAGGAATCTCCGGGGAGACCCCGGCCTCAGGCGACGTCGAGGGCGAGGACGACCCGCTCTACGATCAGGCCGTCAAGATCGTGTGCGAGACGCGCCGGGCGTCTGTATCCGGGATCCAGCGTCGCCTCAAGATCGGTTACAACCGCGCCGCGCGCCTGGTCGAGTCGATGGAAGCGGCCGGGCTTGTCGGACAGTTGCAGTCAAACGGCTTCCGGGAAGTGCTCGCGCCGCCACCACCCGAGACCGCCTGAGCCCGGACGCCAACCAGATGGCACACCGGCTGCGCTTTTCTCCGGCACTCCTGCCGCTCATCGCCTTGCTGGCGTCGGGCGCCTTCGCTGGCGACACTGGCGTCGACCGTCTGCGTAGCTACCTGGCCAACGTGCAGGGTATGGAAGGCAATTTCCGCCAGCAGGTAATCGACTCGCGGGGCCAGGTGCTCGAAGACGCATCGGGCGCGGTCGCCATGCAGAGGCCCGGCCGGTTTCGCTGGGATTACCAGACACCTTTCAAGCGGGTCATCGTCGCGGACGGCGACAGGGTCTGGCTCTATGAGGCCGATCTTGATCAGGTCACGATCCGGAAGCTGACGTCAGGTATCGGTGATACGCCGGCGGCACTTCTTACCGGCGAGGAATCAGTGCTGGAGCGTTTCACGGTCGAGAAGTCCTGGACGGAGGGCGGTCTTGCCCAGGTGCGGTTAATCCCGCGCTCGGCCGAGTCCGACTTTGCCGGGGTGACACTCGGGTTCGACGGTCCCGAGCTTCGACAGTTGCTGCTCGACGACCGCCTTGGCCAGCAAACGCGCATCGATCTCTCTGGCGTTCGTACCAACCCGACGCTGTCGCCAGACCTCTTCCGGTTTCAGCCGCCGCCCGGTGCCGACGTTATCGACGACAGCGAGCTCTGAGTTCCGGCATGCTGCTGCCCTTGCGTTACGCCCGTTCCTGGTTGGCTGCTGGTCTGTTCCTCCTGGTGTTTGGTCTCGTGGCAGCGCTCTCGTCAGTGCCGACAGCCGTGCCGCTGGCCATCAACGACAAGCTGATTCATCTCCTCGGGTTGGTCAGCCTGATGGTGTGGTTTGGCGGCGTTTTTCAGCCCCGCTATGCCCCGCTGGTAGCGCTCAGCCTGACCGCCTATGGCCTGCTGGTCGAATTGCTGCAGAGTCTGACAGTAACGCGGCATGCAGAGGGCCTTGACGTCGTCGCTGATATTGCAGGTGTTCTGATAGGCTGGCTCCTGAGTGCCGCGGGCCTGTCCCACTGGTGCATGAAACTGGAGTCATGGCTGCCAAGTCGAAATTCGTGAGCGACAAAGCCCCTGCGGGGGCAACGCCATCGTCCGGCTGGCGCCCACTTGCCGACCGGATGCGACCCGCGACGCTCGCCGAGGTCACGGGGCAAACTCACCTCCTCGCAGCGAACCAGCCTCTCGCCCGTCTTCTCAGCGGGGATTTGCATTCGGCCATTCTCTGGGGACCGCCCGGTTCCGGCAAAACCACGCTGGCGCGACTACTGGCTGCCAACGCCGGGGCGCAGTTCATTGCGCTATCCGCTGTACTGGCCGGAGTGAAAGACGTACGGGAAGCGGTGGTGCTGGCCGAGGCCCACGCCGGCAAGCCGACAGTGCTGTTCCTCGACGAGGTACATCGCTTCAACAAGGCACAACAGGACGCATTCCTGCCCTTCGTCGAGGACGGCACACTCATCTTCATCGGCGCAACCACGGAGAATCCCGCCTTTGCGCTGAACAACGCGCTGCTGTCGAGAGCCCGCGTGTATGTCCTCAAGCCGCTCACCGACCAGGAGCTGCTGGCCATTCTTTACGCCGCGATCGGCGACACGGAGCGGGGGCTTGGGGCGCAGCGAATCCATGCTGCTGAGCCGGAGCTCCTGAACCTTGCCCGTGGTGCCGACGGTGACGCGCGACGGGCGCTGAACTTGCTGGAAGTCGCCGCTGGCCTGGTGGGCAGCGATCTTGCGCTGACGCCGGACATCGTCGCCACGGTTTTGACTGGCAGCTATCGCCGGTTTGATCGACAGGGTGATGTGTTCTACGAGCAGATTTCAGCCCTGCACAAATCGGTGCGGGGATCAGATCCGGACGCGGCACTGTACTGGCTGGCGCGGATGCTGGACGGTGGCTGCGATCCGGCCTACGTCGCGCGGCGAATCGTGCGAATGGCCTCGGAAGACATCGGCAATGCAGACCCTCGTGCCATGACACTGGCGCTTGAAGCCTGGCAGGCCTGGGAGCGCCTCGGTACTCCGGAGGGTGAGCTGGCGCTGGCGCACGCCGTGGTATTTCTGGCCTGCGCGGCCAAGAGCAATGCGGTTTACACGGCCTGGCAGGCGGCGCAGGCCGATGTGCAGGCCCACGGCAGCCTGGCAGTCCCGCCGTCCCTGCGACCCGCCTCGACGGCGCTCGCACGCAGCCTGGGGCACGGCCGTGATTATCGCTACGCCCACGACGAGCCGGAGGCGTTCGCGGCCGGTGCCAGCTATTTTCCTGACGAGCTCGGTCAACCCGTTTACTACGAGCCGGTTTCGCGAGGTCTCGAGCAACGCATCGCCGAGAAACTGGCCGATTTCCGGGGGCGCAACCGCGCCGCCCGGCAGGCGAAGCCGCCGGTGTAAACTGCCGCGGTTTCAGCCCTCTCGGAATTCCGGAACACAATCATGCTCGATCCCCGACTGCTACGCGCCGACCTTGATGGCGTGCGAGCCAACCTGGCGCGCCGTGGCTTCGTACTGGATGCGCCGGGATTTCAGTCCCTTGAGGACCGGCGCAAGACGGTGCAGGTTCGCGTCGAGGAGCTGCGCAACGAGCGCAATTCAAGCTCCCGGGAGATCGGCAAGCTGAAAGCGGCGGGGCAGGATGCCGGGGCACTGCTGGCAGCAGTCAAGCAGCTTGGCGACGAGCAGGCGGATTATGAGGCGCAGCTGGAAACCCTTCAGGGCGTGCTGCAGGACCTTCAGCTTGGCCTGCCGAATCTCCTTCTTGACGCTGTTCCCGAGGGCCGTGACGAAGCGGCCAACGTCGAGTTGCGACGCTGGGGAGACCCTAAAAAGTTTGCCTTTGCGCCGCGCGACCACGTTGATCTCGGCGCTGACAGCGGACTTTTGGACCTCGATGCGGCCGGGACCATCGCCGGTGCGCGATTTTCCGTGCTGCGGGGGCCGCTCGCCCGTCTGCACCGGGCGCTGATCCAGTTCATGCTTGACCTGCATGTTGCCGAGCACGGTTACACGGAAGTTTACGTTCCCTATCTCGTGAATCGCGACAGCCTGCGCGGCACGGGCCAGTTGCCGAAGTTTGCGGCCGACCTGTTCGCCGTCGGTGGCGAGTCGGACCTGCTGCTCATTCCCACTGCAGAGGTGCCGGTAACGAACCTGGTGCGGGATCGTATTCTTGAGGCGGACAACGTGCCGGCCCGCTACGTCGCGCACACCCCCTGTTTCAGGTCCGAAGCCGGGTCTTACGGCAAGGACACCCGCGGCATGCTTCGCCAGCACCAGTTCGAGAAGGTCGAACTCGTGCAGATCGTCCGGCCGGCGGAGTCAGTGGCCACGCTGGAAGCCCTGACCGGACATGCCGAGGCCGTGCTCCAGAAGCTCGGCCTGCCGTACCGCGTGATGGCCTTGTGCGCTGGCGACACCGGCTTTGCGTCCGCGCAAACCTACGATCTTGAAGTGTGGTTGCCGGGACAGGACTGCTACCGGGAAATTTCCTCGTGCAGCAACTGCACGGACTTCCAGGCGCGGCGCATGGCCGCACGCTGGCGCAATCCGGCAACCGGCAAGCCGGAGCTCGTGCATACCCTGAACGGATCCGGCGTTGCTGCCGGTCGCGCGCTGATTGCGGTGATGGAGAATTACCAGAACGCTGACGGCACCATCGATGTGCCCCCTGTTCTGAAACCCTACATGGGCGGTGTCGAGCGTCTCCCTGCGAGTCCGGTTGTCCGGTGATGGTGCGGGGTGCGGGCGCGCCTTCAGCGGGCCTCCTGGGCCTGTTGATGTGGGGCACCGTGCTCACGGCCATCGTTTTGGCCATCGCCGGCAAATCCGTTGACGTCGCGCCGCTTCGCTACCCGCCCGCGCCGCCAGGTCCGGTCGTCGATAACTACCACGGCACGACTGTGGCTGATCCCTGGCGCTGGCTCGAGAATCTGAACTCGGCGGAAACCCTGAGCTGGATTGCCGCGCAGAACAGCCTGACGGAAGGCTTTGTCTCGCGCTTTGCCAGTCGCGAGCGGTTTGCCAACAGCCTGCGCACGCTGCTCAACTACGAGCGTCGTGGCGTGCCGGAACGGGAGAGCGGCGTCTACGTGTACTCGTGGAACCCGGGTGAGGCGGAGCAGGATGTCCTGCGCGTCACCGATGACCTCGAGAAGCCGGGCAGGGTGCTGATCGATCCGCTGGCGATTCGGGCCGATGGCACCGTGTCGGTTGGCGACTACAAGCTGAGTCCCGACGGCTCCCGACTGGCCTACGCCTTGTCGGATGGCGGCAGTGACTGGAAGACCTGGTACATCCGTGATGTCGCCACGTCGATGGATGAACGCTGGCATCTGGCCGGCACAAAATTTACGTCGGTCAGTTGGTCGCGCGACGGGCGCGGTTTCTACTACAGCCGTTATCCCGGTGACGATGCCGCGGGCTATGACGATCGACGACAGGTGGCCGTTTACTTCCATGTCGCCGGTACGCCGCAGTCCGCGGACAAGCCTGTGTATGCCATCACCGACCACGCTACGCGCGATCCCTATGCGACCGTCACTCCGGACGGTCGCTTCCTGGTGCTCAATATCGAGGAGGGCTACCTGAGCAACGCGCTCTATTATCAGCGTCTAGGTGAGGAAGGGCCTATAGCTCCAGTGATCAGGCTGGTCGACGCCTGGGATGCGCGTTACGAG
Source organism: Gammaproteobacteria bacterium (assembly GCA_032122615.1). Taxonomy (GTDB): domain Bacteria; phylum Pseudomonadota; class Gammaproteobacteria; order Steroidobacterales; genus SHZI01. The sequence goes on from JAQBGF010000112.1 coordinate 52,771, forward strand.
TTTCTCGGCGCCGATGGCGGGATTTTCTACCTGCTGACCACCAGCTCTGCACCGCGTGGCCGCATCATTGCCGTCGATCTCGAGGCACCGGACCCTCGGTACTGGCGAGTCGTGGTTCCGGAGGGCGCGGATGTCATCGAGGCGGCTGCCCTGATCGGCGGCCGACTGGTGGTGCAGTCAATACTCGACGTGAGCGCCCGGGTCCGCCTGTACGACCTCAACGGCACACCCGCTGCCGAGGTCCGGCTGCCGGGGCGGGGCACGGTGGCCGGCTTGCGCGGCGTGCCGACCGACCCCGAGGCCTTCTTTACTTACACGGATTTCACGTCCCCGCGGCGCGTGTATCGCCTCGATGTCCGGACCGGCGCACTTGGGTCCAGCGGACCTGCCACCAATCTGCCGGACGCTGGCCGCTATCTGAGCGAGCAGGTGTTTTACGGCAGCCGTGATGGAACGCGAGTGCCGATGACGATAGTTCGACGCCGGGATGTTCGTCCCGATAGACGCACACCGACCGTGCTCTACGGTTACGGGGGCTTCAATGTCTCTCTGCTACCGGTCTACTCGGCCGCGCGAATGGCGTGGATTGAGGCTGGTGGCGTCTACGCCCAGGCGAACCTCCGGGGCGGCGGTGAATACGGTGAAGCCTGGCACATCGCCGGCACCCGGCTGCGCAAGCAGAACGTATTCGACGATTTCATTGCTGCTGCGGAATGGCTGGTCAATAACGAGGTGACGTCAGCGGAGCATCTGGCGATCTGGGGCGGCAGCAATGGCGGACTGCTCGTGGGTGCGGTGCTGAACCAGCGCCCGGAGTTGTTTGCAGCCGCCGTGCCTGCCGTGGGTGTGCTCGATATGCTCCGTTACCACACGAGCAGCCTCAACGCGCGCAAGTGGGCCAGCGACTACGGCCTCAGCGAGGATCCCGACGAGTTCGCTGCCCTGCTGGCGTACTCGCCGTACCACAATATCCGCTCAGACGTGTGTTATCCCGCCGTGCTGGTGCTGGCCGATGCCAACGACGATCGGGTGGCAGCCTGGCACAGCTACAAGTACGCCGCTGCTCTGCAGGCGGCCCAGAATGCGGCACAAAATGCAGCTCAGGCCGGGATTTCCGATTGCCGGCAACCGGTCCTGCTACGGGTCGAGACGCGCAGCGGGCACGGTGCCGGCGCCTCATTGTCCAAGATGATCAATGAGTATGCCGATCAGTGGGCATTTGTTGGCGCAGCGACCGGGCTTTAGTCGTCGCCACCCAGTCCCAGCAGCATGAGCAAGTGCAAGAAGATGTTGTAGATGCTCACGTACAGGCTGACCGTGGCCAGAATGTAGTTGGTCTGGCCACCGTGGATGATGGCGCTGGTCTCGTACAGG
>JAQBGF010000113.1:0-49643 GCA_032122615.1 Gammaproteobacteria bacterium
GCAGAGTTGGAGCGGCTTCAGCCGCGACCAATTCTGGGTCGCGGCTGAAGCCGCTCCTACTCTGCTCGCACCGAATCCACCCGAATCCGTAGCCGCGACCGGACGTCGTCGGTGACGGCGCCCACCCCGGCGTTAATTGCAGCGCGCTCACCGGTGGCGAGGCTTTTCGATATCCGGAGCGGGCGCCCTTCCTGGGCGATGCGCCCGTTCGCATCGAGCAGCACGGGTGTCAGCACGATCTGGCTCACAGCAAACGGCGCCCGGTTTTCCACCACGGCAAGCACAGTGCCGCGGGCGTCCAGCTGCATTCCCGAGGCGATGTACTTCGTGCCGTTCTCGGCGAAGTCGAGCCGCGCGTACTCCACGCGGGCCTGCTTGCCGAGCTCGCTCTGCGAGCCCGCGGCGCCCTTGAACAGCTGCATCGCCTGGCCGCGGTTGCCGGCATCCTTGGCGATGGCGCCCAGGTAGTAGAGGGCGGGGGCGGTAGGAAGCAGTTCCGCGCTTTTGGTCAGCATCGCCTTGCCGTGGTCGCCGGAACGCAGCTTGTACTGCGCGGTGCCCGCGCCGAGCCAGGAGGCAAAGTAGTTGTCGTCGAGCGCGATGGATTTCTCGTAGAAAGCGAGCGCTTCCTTCGGCTTCTTCCCGGCCAGCGCGAGGTCGCCCTGCAGCTGGGGAAAGCGGGCTTCCTTCGGCACGAGCCGGGCGGCCGCGGCCGCCAGCTTGCCGGCGCCGGCCAGGTCGTCTTTGCGCGCCAGGGCGAGTGCCTCGTCGTGCTTGTCGTAGGCGGGCTTGATCGTGACCAGCGGGGCGATGCGGGCGGCGTAGCGTTCCTGGCCGAGATTGCCGCCAGCGGGATTGCCGAGTTCGGCAAGTGTCGCCTCGTTTCGCGCCACGCGTTCGGGAGATGGCGGGTGGCTTGCGAACAAGCCTTCCAGCCAGTTCTGGTTACGCCCCGAGGCCGCGGATAATTTGACGAACTTCTCCTGCAGCGTGACCGCGCCGCGCAGGTCGTACCCGGCGCGCTGCATGTAACGCATGCCGTAGTAGTCGCTCTCCAGTTCGGCGTCACGTCCGTACTTCGTGCTGACCAGCGCCGCACCGACGCCCGCGCCCTGCACCATCAGATTGCCGGCCGTGGCGCCCACGTCACTCATTGCGACACCGACCTGCGCCGCGACCATGCCCACCTGGAGCAAGGTGCCGCGTTCCTGGGACTTGGCACCGTGGCGCGCGGCGGCGTGGACGATTTCGTGACCGAGCACGGCGGCCAGTTCGGCCTCGTTGTCGAGTTCCGTCAGTAGCCCGCGGTTGATCGCGATTTTGCCCCCGGGCAGCGCCCACGCATTGGGGACGGAAGCATTCAACACCACGAACGCGTAGGGCAGCTGCCGGTCCGACACGGCGGCGAGTTTCTGGCCCACCTCGTTTACGTAGGCGCTGAGCTCTGGCAGCACCTTGAGGTCGCCGCCCTGGCTCTGGCGGGTCGGGGCGTATTCCTTCGCGCCAATCGCAAGTTCCTGGGATTCGGAGACAAACTGCAGTTCCCGTTCGCCCGTGACGGGGTTGGTGCCACAGCCCGACAGGGCTAGCAGGGCGAGCAGGAGGAGGGGGCGATTCAGCAATGTGGTGGAGCGCATGGCCGGATTCTAGACCCCCGAGACCGGGGACTCTGTGCGGTAGCGGGGGCGCGTCGAAGCGGCTTCAGCCGCGACCGGCGCTGTGTCGCGCCTGAAGGCGCTCCTACACGCCGAGCGCTGTGTCGCGATTGACCACCGGCCCGTCTTTTTCCCAGAAGGGCGGGAAGCGCATTGCGACGGCGGAGCAGGCCAGCGCGATGGCATGGAAGCCGGCGAACAGCAGCGCATTACCGAACAGCGTGAAATGGGTGAGGGCAATCAGCAGGAACGGCATGTGGGCGAAGAGCACCTTCTTCGCGTTGGTAGAACGGATATTGTGGGGCGGGGACACGTGGATGTCCCACCAGCCGGACTGGTAAATCTGCCCGTAGCCGGACAGCAGGAAGAACACCAACAGGGCCGTCACCCAGCGGGCGAAGCCAAAGTCTTCCACCAGGGCCCAGAGCACCAGTGTGAGTTGGGCGGAGCACAGGCCCCAGACCAGGCCGAACAGCAGCTGTGGCACCAGGTACAGCTTGCGGTCGTACGTCAGCGTACCCCGGGGCCACCAGTACAAGTACCCCCAGGCCGTGGCGGCTACCCATAAGGCCGTCAGGCCGAGCCACAGCGGGTTTGCCAGCTGTTCCGGCAGCACCCGGGGCGCATGCACCAGCACGCCGAGGACACCCGTGGCCCAGCTCAGAACGAGGATGACGCTGAAGTAAAGGGCCGCCCGCAGCCAGGCAAGGGGCGGACTGTGAACGTTATCCGGGTGCTGGTTTCGCAGGACCAGGAAAACCTGGGCGAGTACCGCGGCAAACAGGAGAACGCCGAGGATCAACCAGTCCTCAGGCGCACCCGTGTACACCCGTGGTGGGTCAAACATGGCTTTTTACCCCTGATCCTGAGCCTAGCACACCCCCTTGACCGGTCCTGCCAGCGGGCCAAATTGTGCGCTGTGTATCTTGGATTTTCCGGATGAAAACCGGATACTCACCGGCGTCCCCACGGGCTAATGCCCATCGCAAAGGAGGTGATCCAATGTCTAGTGAGAATTTCGCGGTGTCTATCCACCCTACGCGTCTTCGCCTGACCGTGGACCAGCCCCTGAAGGTGGCTGGATAGATTGTTGGCCTCCACCTACAGGTCGAGCGCGGCCCCGTTTGAAGGGTTCGCAAGATAAGGGATTGGGGACACCCGGTCTCACGAAGGGCCGCAGCGATGCGGCCCTTCTCTTTTTGGGACTTCTATTTTCGACCGGGGTGCGCGACCCTTCGCAGGAGCGCCTTCAGGCGCGACCACAAAGGACCGTCACGATGCGCTTGATCATTACACTCTGGCTGGGAGTTCTTCTGGCCACTGCCGCCACCGCCCAGCAGCGCATGGATGGTGAGCTCGCAAGTTCCCCGGTTCGGGGCAGTGTCCACGTCCTCGTGATGCCAACTGCGGGTAATGTCGGCGTTTCGGCGGGACCGGATGGCGTCTTCATTATCGACGACCAGTTTGCCCCCATGGCCCCGAAAATTTTGGCCGCGGTGGCGATACTCACCGATCAGCCGGTGCGCTACATCCTGAACAGCCATTGGCACGGGGACCACACCGGCGGTAACGCCAGCTTCGGCAGCCAGGGCTATGTGATCGTGGCACACGACAACGTGCGCATCCGGATGAGCAAGGAACACTTCAACGCCTTCTTCAAGTCGACCACACCGCCATCGCCGCCCGAGGCCCTGCCGGTCATCACCTTCAGCGACCGCATGACCTTCCACTTCAACGGGGACACGGTGCGCGTGGAGCACATTGCCAACGCCCACACCGACGGCGATGCGATTTTCTACTTCGAGAGTGCCGACGTACTGCACGCGGGGGATGTCTTCGTTCTTTACGGCTATCCCTTTGTCGACCTGTCGAGCGGCGGGAGCATCGCCGGCATGATCCGCGGGGTCGATCGGATTCTGGCGATTGCCGGACCGGACACGCTGATCATCCCGGGTCATGGCGCCGTCGCAACTCGTGCGCGGGTCGCCGCGTTCCGTGACCTTCTGACGGGGTCGCAGGACCGCGTGCAAAAGCTGATCAGCAAGGGCAGAACGCTGCCGGAAATTATTGCTGCGAAGCCCCTGGCCGACTTTGAAGACGCCTGGGGTAAAGGTTTTGTGAAGGCCGACCAGTTCGTCACGACGATCTTCAATAGCGAGCAGGGCGGTTCGTAGCCGCGCCCGCAGGCTTTAAGACCTTGGCGAAAGTAGCGCGTAAGCGAAACTGGTGGGTGCGGCTCGGCGACGAGGCGCTCCTCGACCTGCGCTTCTGCGACCTCGGTCTGACGATCGACAAGAGCCCGTTGACACCCGCCCTCAAACGCCTGGACAGCGAACTTGAGTGGCGTGGTTTTCGTTTCCGGCCACACGTGTGGCTTGCGCAGGAATGGTTTTGTCCCGACGGTGTGCCGGGCTTTGCCATTCCGTTCTATCTGGCACATCCGCGTCTCGCACGTCTGGAACGCCGCCTGATGCACGAGGTTGAGGGCGGCAACCAGCGCTGGCTGCGGCGGATTCTTCGTCACGAAACTGGTCATGCCCTGGACAACGCCTACCGGCTACGCCGGCGCAAGGCGTGGCGGCGGACCTTCGGCCCGGCCACGCGGCCGTATCCGACCCGCTACACGCCGCGCACGACGAGCCGCAATTACGTCATGCATCTTGGCCACTGGTATGCCCAGAGCCACCCGTGTGAGGATTTTGCGGAGACCTTTGCCGTCTGGCTGTCGCCAAAGTCGAATTGGCGGACGGCCTACGAAGGCTGGCACGCGTTGCGCAAGTTGCGCTATGTCGATGAACTGATGACGGAGATCCTTGATGCGTCGCCTTCGGTGCGCAAGAAGACCCGGGTCGAACCCCTGGACACGGACCGACGCACGCTTCGTGATCACTACGACGAAAAGCTGAGTTACACCAGCGTGACCGAGACGAATCGTTACGACGTCCGGCTGCGCCGGGTGTTCGCGCCCGCGGAACGCTACCCGCGCCGGCCGGCCGCCTCGACTTTTCTTCGCGAAGTACGACCGGAACTGCAGCGTCTCCTGATACGCCGCTCACGCCTGCATCCGTACCTCGTGCATCACGTCATGCGCATGGTGATCGCGCGTTCGCGCGAACTCGATCTGTGCGTGCATGGGCCTTTGCGTCAGAAAAAACGCGAAGCCTTCGGCCTGCTTGAGCGCATACTTTTCGACTTCGTGCGCCGTGGAAGGGAGGGTTACGCCCTGTGAAAAAGCTGCGGGTTCTGGTCCTGACCCACGAGAGCCTGGTGCCTCCCGAATCGCTCGATGGTTACTCATTGGAGGAGATCGACGAGTGGGAAACCGAGTACGACGTGATCTCGGTGCTGCGCGAGGCGGAGCACGAAGTCCGCGTACTCGGCATGTATGACAACCTCGGCGACCTGCGCCAGGCAATAACCGAGTGGAAGCCGGATATCGCGTTCAACCTGCTGCAGGAATTCCAGGGGATCGTCAGCTACGACCAGCACATCGTGGCCTACCTGGAACTGATGCGGCAGCCCTACACCGGCTGCAACCCGCGAGGGATGATGCTGTCACGTGACAAGGTGCTGTCCAAACAGATCCTGACCTATCACCGGATTCAGACACCGAAATTTCACGTCTTCCGTCGTGGGCGGGCATTCCGCACGCCGCGCAAGCTCCAGTTTCCGCTATTTGTGAAATCGGCGACGGAAGACGCCTCGCTGGGGATTTCGCAAGCGTCCGTCGTCAGCGACGTGGCGCGACTCAAGGAACGTATCGACTTCATTCACGAGTCCACCAAGACAGATGCGCTGGTCGAGGAGTACATCGAGGGTCGCGAGCTGTACATGGCGGTTGACGGCAACAACCGGCTGACGACCTACCCCGTGTGGGAGCTGAACTTCGGCACGTTGTCCGACGCGATGGCGGGCATTGCCACGCGCAAGGTGAAGTGGGATCGCAAGTACCAGGAAAAGCATGCCATTCAGACCGGCATGGCGCAAAACCTGAGCGATGCTGACCGGGAGAAGCTGAGCCGCTTCAGCAAGCGCATCTACCGGTCGCTGTACATGAGCGGTTATGCGCGCATGGATTTCCGGATGCGCGCTGACGGCGAGATCTTCCTCCTCGAGGCCAACTGCAATCCCAACCTGTGCGACGGCGAGGACTTTTCAGCGGCGGCTAACGCGGGCGGCGTGAAATACGACGCGCTGATCCACCGGATCATCCGCCACGGGTTGAGCTACGAAGCCGAGTGGCGCCTCAACGAGCTCTAGGATCGTCGCCCAGTCCGGCGAAGTACGCCAGCACGTCGTTCAGCGTGACCACGTCGGCATAGCGCCGGCCCACGTCGCGCAGGTTGTCGTGGTGGGGGCCTTCCTCGATATCGCCGCAGCACTCCTCCGGCACCATCGTGCGGTAGCCGTGGGAGAAGCTGTCGACGATGGTCGCCCGCACGCAGCCGCTGGTGGCGACGCCGGTGACGATCACCGTATCGACGCGCGCCTTGTTAAGGTAGGTGGTCAGCGGCGTGCCGAAGAACATCGACGGCGCGGACTTGGTGAAGTGGAAGTCGTACGCCGGATCGTGGATCCGCTCATCCATGCGGGTGGCTGGTTCGCCGTAGAACCAGCCACTGTAAAGCGGGCTGATCTTCCAGTAGCCCATGTCCCTGGCGCTGCCCCAGGCCACGTTGCAGGTCGCGACCGGAATCCTGCGCTGGCGGGCGTCCTTCAGCAGTACGGCGGTGTTTTCGACGGCCCTCTGCACGTGGGGCGACTGGCCCATCTGGAAGCCGGGGTTCGTGAAGCCGTGTTGGAAGTCGACCACGATGACGGCTGGACGCTCGCCGAAACCGATCGAATGGGCGCCGTAGCCCGCTTTCGTGAACCCGTCCGACATGGCGACCCTCCGTCCGACCCTACTGGCAGTTTAGCCGGAAGCGCCGGCCGGAATGCCTGGCCGCAATGTCGGGCCGGAGCCGCGGGGTCAGAATGCAGCGGTGAGCATCACCCAGTACTTGCTCGCGTCAGTCGACAAGTCGTCGGCATCGTAGGTGGCGCCTTTAAGCAGGACGGCATAGTGCTTGCCGATAGCCCAGTTAGCCGACAGGTCAAGCTCGGTGCCCCAGTCGCCGCCGCCTGTCTCGGCACTGAAGTCATGGATGACCAGCGCCAGGTTGGCGCCCAGCGCCTTGCCCGTGACCCCGACGTACAGATCCTCCAGCCCGCGATCGGGCGTGGTCGTGAACTTGTCGGCCCAGCCCTGGAAAGCGTGCAGCGTGGCCAGCGGGGTGCGAAACGCGCTGCCGGCGCTGCTGTCGCCCTCCAGTACCTCGTAGCCCAGCTTGAAACCGAGTTGCTCCGAGCTGATCCCGCCTTCCAGCAGGTAGTACCCGGCGTCGTAATTCACCGGGTTATCGGCGTAGTCGCTTTGCTGCGCGAATTCGACAGCGTAGGTGCCCTTCCAGCCGGTGACGACTTCGGTGCCGCCGGTGGCGCGCAGGCCGAAGGTCTGGTTGGACAGGCCGTCACCGTTGTCGAAGTCCATCAGGTAGCCGTAGGCGGCCAGGGATATGGCCGGGTTGATGTTCCAGGCGAGGTCGAGCAAGTGTGTGTTGCTGTCGAGGTCGGCCGGCGGTGTGCCGTTGTCCGGCCCCCAGATGCGGTTGACCTGGCCCACGTAGGCGTAGGAAGCATTGATCTTGTCGTTGAAGCGGTGACTGATGCCGGCGGCGTCGTAGGTCTGCTCGTTCTGCCGCCAGCCGACGTTGCCGATGAAGCGATGATTGGCACGCAGGATGCGCTGGCGTCCCACGGTGATTTCCGTGCCCGTAAAGCCCGTGTAGCGAAGCAGCGCCTGGTTGAGGTCCGTCCCTTCGGGGTCCGTAACTCCGGGACGGTCGGTCACGCCGTTGCGGCTGTCATTGAAGTTGTCGGCACCGATGTGGCGGACGTCATCCACCTCGATGAGCACGCCGAAGTCGCTGACCGGCTTCGGTGCGACCGTGAGCCGCGAGCGCAGGGTGTTGGCCCAGGCGTCCTTGGCAAACGCATCGTCGTCCACTGTTTCAAAGCGATAGCGGAAGTTCAGATTAACGGTGCTGTCGGCGATGGCCGCTGCCAGATCGTCCGTCAGGCCTTCGGCCCAGGAGAGCGGGGCAGCTAGCAGCAAGGTTGCAGCGAGCGGCCCAACAACGACGGTCGCTCGCCGGCCCGATTTAATACACATCATGCTGGGTGTTGTAGACATTGAACTTCCCTGTCGGTGTGATGATGCGCGGCCCCTTGATCACCTTCTTCAGTTTTCGCGTGCGGTCATCGACGACAACGATCGCGGATTCCTCGTTCATGCCACTCCAGACCGAGAACCACACTTCGTCGCCCGCGGCGTTGTATTCGGGTTGCACGATGCGCTTCGGACCGGGACCGAGATTGGCCCATTTGGCGATGGGCAGGACCTTGTAGCCGGCATCGAGGTTGTCGATATCAAAGACGGCAACCGTCTGGCTGATGGCCGTGTCCGGGTTCAGCGGGGTATCGACCCAGAGATTCCGGGACTTCGGGTGCGTCTTGACGAACAGCGAGCCGCCGCCCTGGCCGGTCAGTACCTTCACTACCTTCCAGGCGTACTGCGGGTGCTTGTCGGGATCGGTGCCAATCATTGTCACCTTGTCGTTACCGAGCGCACTCGTGGTCCACACTGGCCCGAATTCCTTGTGGATGAAGTTGGCGCCGCGGCCCGGGTGCGGAATCTCGTCGACCGGGATCCTGGCCGTGAGCTCGCGCTCCTTCGAGTCGATGACCACGATCTCATTGGACTTGTTGGCGGCGGTCAGGAAGTAGCGCAACGTTGAATCCCAGCCTCCGTCATGGAGGAAGCGCGCGGCATCGATCGTGGTGATGCTGAGATTGTCGATGTCGCTGTAGTCCACCAGCAGGATTCGTCCGGTCTCCTTGACGTTGACGATGAAGTCGGGGTGCATGTGGGAGGCCACGATCGCGGCCACGCGCGGCTCCGGGTGGTACTCCTGCGTATCGACGGTCATGCCCCGGGTCGAGACGATCTTGAGCGGTTCCAGCGTATCGCCCTTCATGATCACGAACTGCGGCGGCCAGTAAGAACCGGCCACGGCGTATTTGTCTTCGTAGCCCTTGTACTTGGAGGTTTCGACGGAGCGCGCCTCGAGACCGACGCGGATCTCGGCGACGGTCTGCGGAGGATCCATCCACAGGTCGATCAGGTCGGTCTTGCCGTCGCGGCCTATCGTGTACACGTAGCGGCCGGAATGCGAAAGCCGGGAGATATGCACCGCGTAACCGGTCTTGATGATGCTGACGGGTTCCTTCGTGTCGCCGTCGATCAGCGCCACTTCGCCGCTGTCCCGTAGGGTCACCGCGAAGATGTTCTTGAGGTTGATATTGTTTTCAGGCTTTGCCGGCCGCTTCTCGGGCGGCACGAGCACCTTCCACGAGGCCTTCATCTCCGGCATCCCCCATTCCGGCGGCTGCGGCGGCTCGTGCTGCAGGAAGCGCGCGAGGATGTCGATGTCCGTCTCTGTCAGTTCACCCGAAGTACCCCAGTTCGGCATGCCGGCTGGCGAGCCGAAGTTGATCAGCGCCTTCAGGTAGTCGGTGCCCTTGACCAGGGTCAGGTCGGGGGTCAGCGGCTTGCCGGTGGCGCCCTTGCGCAGCACGCCGTGGCAGCCGGCGCAACGCTCGAAGTACACCTGTGTGGCGCGGGCAAATTCCGTTTCACTGAGGCTGGGTGCGCCGGGTGTCACGCGCTGTTGTGCTTCGGTGATCTGCGAGGGCTGGGACTGATAGGACTGTTCGGCTTCGCCGGTGCCCGGATGGCGCTCGCCGGCCGCCTGCTTGGACTCGAGGCCGGTTCCCTTGCGGAACTCGCCGACCTGTTTCATCGTCACCTCACCGCCGGGATTTCCCCAGGTGTTGAGGACGAAGGTAATGATCCGGCTCAAGTCCTTGTCGCTCAGGTAGCTCATCGCCGGCATGACGTTGTTGTATTTGGCGCCATTGACCACCAACTCGCCCTGCCGGCCCTTGACCGTGACTTCCAGCACCGCGTCCGGATTAGCGGCAATGAAGTCGGATTTGGCGAGCGGCGGAAACGCGCCGGGCAAGCCCTGGCCATTCGCCTGGTGGCAAGCCGCGCAGTTCTGCTGGTACAACTCAGCGCCCTTCTCGAGGTCGAGCTTGCTCACACGGCTTTGCGCGATCTCGGCCTTGTGCTCCAGCGGCTCCCCGGCGGCTTGGGCCGGCAAGGAGAGCAAGGCAAGGCTTGCCAGCGTGGCGAGGACCGCAAGGGCCTGTGAATTCCGCGAACCGGGTGAGGCAAGACGCATGAGTCGACTCCTCGCGTGAGGACCGGCACACGGTCATGTGCCGCCAAATTCCTCCACCGCCAATTTTTGCGCCGCAAACACCGGGATCACATACGGGAAAGTACGGAGCACGGAGGAAATCCGCCGACGGCGCCGTGTTTTCTCGCCGGGTCGTGCCACCACGGCGTGGCGTCCGCCCGGCGCTGCCGCTGGCATCGGCCCAAAGCTGTGGGAGGATCAGCAGTTCTGCAGCAACGGCCCGATACCATGAGCACCCACGAAAAGAACACGTTCTTCGCCACCTACGACTGGGCAAAGACCTGGCAGGACCTGCCCTGGGCCCACGATGAGCCCACGTTGTTCCTCGCCGAGATCTGTCAGCGGCGCAAGCCCGGCCGCGTGCTCGACATTGGCTGTGGCGCCGGCACGGACTCGGTGTACCTGGCGAAGAGGGGCTGGGACGTCACCGCGCTCGACTTCATGCCCAAGGCCCTGGAATTCACCCAGAACCGGGCGAAGGAGGCGGGCGTGTCGTTGCGGCCGGTGGAAGCCGATATCACCGAATGGGTGGTGCCGGAACCGTTCGACCTGGTTCTCGATCACGGCTTGCTGCACAACATGGACCCGGCGCGTTACCCCGCCTACCGGGAGCGGGTGCTTCAGGCGATCGCCGACGATGGTGACTTTGTGCTGCTGCACTGGCACCCGCGCTACCCCGGCCAGCCGAGCGGGCGGATGGGCCCGCTGCGCGTCAGCCGCGAGGACATTCTCACGTTTTTTGCCCCGGACTTGCAGGAGCGCTTCTACGCGCGCGAGGAATTCGAGGACTTGCCCGATCTCGTGGGCGGTGGCATGTCCCAGGCCTACTACTGGCTGCGCCGCAACCGGGCGCATTCGCACCCCCAGGGATTGATCGACCAGATGCGGGCGACATTTCGCCGGCACAAGGTGGACGTGGATGCTGCACTGGCGGCGGCCGGGAATGCTCCTGTGAAGGCCAGGATGGCGGCCACCGACCTGCTGTCCAGACTGGTTGGCCCCGGGCGGCTCGGCCTTGCCCACACAGCAGTCAGTCCCGGACAGGCCGATGCCCTCCTCAAGGCCTGGGCCGAGCGCGCCGGCCAGGACCCCCAGCAGGTGGCGAACCTCTTTACGCTTTTCACGTCCAGCGAGCACGGCGATATCTGCGGGGCTGTACCGAAGTGCAGTCAGTGTGAGGTGCAGATCTGCAAGCGGCTGCGCTATAGGTAGGCGCGGTTTATTGCCACAGTGCGCGCGCGCGGACAGCCCGGAAAGGGCTAATATCGACAGTGGAATCGCGCATTAATTTTTCGGAGCACGGTCATGTTTATCAATTTTTGGTACCCAATAGGCCTGTCCACGGAAATCACGGGTGAGCAACCCTTCCGTGCCCAGCTCTTTGGTCTGCCCTTCGTGGCGTTCAGGAACTCGGCGGGCGCTGCTTGCGTGGTCTCGGACACCTGCGTGCACCGGGGCGGCGCCCTGCACAAGGGCCAGGTCAAGAATGGCAATTTGGCCTGTCCCTATCACGGCTGGGAATACGGCGGTGACGGGCGCTGCAACAAGATCCCCTCACTCGGCGACGACGCGAAGATTCCGGCGCGCGCCAAAATCGACGCCTATCCGGTGCAGGAGCGTTACGGCATCGTCTTTGCTTTCTTAGGCGACCTCCCCGAGGCCGAGCGTCCGCCGCTGTACGACGTGCCGGAGTTCACCCAGCCGGAGTGGAAGTGCCAGACCTACGTGGTCAATCTCGCGGCCTACTACCAGCGGTCCATGGAAAATGGCATGGACCCCATCCACAACGAATTTGTTCACCCGCTACAGGGTGCGCCGACAATGTCGCTGGAACTACGGCAGAACCCGACGCCGATGGAAGACATCCCCTGGGGCAGCAAGTTCTTCCTGCCCTTCGCAGACAAGGCGGAAAACACCGAGATGAACAAGGATCGGACCGGCGCCCGGACCGGTGCTGCCGGTTCCTGGTATTCGGGTCCGAACCAGCTGGTGACCTGGATCGAGCTGACGGCGACCAACGCATTCCACCAGTACCTTTTCGAGCAGCCCATCGACGAATCGCACACGCGGATCTTCTTTCTGAACCTGCGCAACTGGCTGATGGAAGACAAGCACGATCAACGTATTGAAGACCTGACCCTGCGCATCGTTCACGAGGACATAGGCATTCTCGAGAACCTCAACCCGGTTCGGACGCCTGAAACGAACAACAAGGAAATCCTGCTTCCCAACGATCACGCCGTGTTTCGTTACCGCGAGCATTGCAAGGAGTGGGAAGTCCGCGGGTGGCGCATTGACATGAAAGCGCTGCGCGGCAAGCAGGGTGATGTGGCTTTCGCGGTCCCGTCACCGGGCCGCCGGGAGTCCGGCAACTGGGTGCTGGATACGGTGCCCCTGGTGCCGGCCAGCGCCGCGCGGGCGGCTGGGGCGAAGGCAGTACGCTCGGCCTGATCAGCCGGCCAGTCGCCTGTCGCAGGGGCAAAAAATGCTCGATGCGGCGCACTAATTGTCGGCGAAGTGGCGGATTTGCCTGCCAGAAAAGGCCTTGTCAGCGCAAGCAGAAGCTGCGCGCCTTGAAATAAAGGCTTGCAGCGAGCTTCGGCGCACTCTATGTTCCTGCGCCGGAACCAGTAATTTTGCTGTTTGCCGCGGACAATTTCTTAACCTCAGGGAGTAACACACGCATGGCCAAGAACGGCGCCCCCACCAAGTCTGACATTCTCAATCACATTGCCAAGGAAACCGGACTCTCCCGGAAAGACGCCGGCGCGGTGCTGGATGCCGTCGGTGGCATCATCCGCAAGAGCCTTCGCAGCGGTGGTCTGTTCACCCTGCCGGGCCTGATGAAGCTCAAGGTCGTCAAGAAGCCTGCCACCAAAGAGCGGGTAGGAACCAATCCCTTTACCGGCGAAAAGATGACTTTCAAGGCCAAGCCGGCCTCCAAGAAGGTCCGTGTGCTGCCGCTGAAGGCTCTGAAGGCCATGGTCAACTAAGGACCAGGTTAAGCGATGAACATCGGGCCCGGAGCAGCACAGGCTGCTCCGGGCCTTCTTTTTTGCCCACTCACTGTTTGCCGACTCAGGCGAGAGTGTGAAAGACTTTCTGCACGTCCTCGTCCTGCTCCAGCTTGTCGATGAGCTCAAGCGCTTCCTTGGCCTGGTCGTCGGGCAGTTCCGTGGGTGTCGTGCAGATGTATTCCTGCTCGGCGGACAGCGGAGTAACGCCACGGTCTTCCAGGCCCTTTTGCAGCTGCCCGAAGTCGGCAAAGTTGCAGTGGGCCACGAGCTGAGGTTCGTCGTTTTCGCCCGTGGCCTCGCCCATCTCGTCCAGCCCGTGGTCAATCAGGTACAGCTCCAGGTCGTCCTGATCAATCCCCTCCGGGTCCAGCCGGAACACGCCCATGCGCCGGAACATGAAACTGACGCTGCCTGAGGTGCCAAAATTGCCGCCGTTCTTGTTGAAGATATTGCGGACGTTGCTGACCGTCCGGGTGGGGTTGTCGGTGGCAGTCTGGACCAGGACTGCAACCCCGTGGGGCGCGTAGCCCTCGTAGATCACTTCCTCGTAGCTCGCCACGTCCTTGCCCGAGGCGCGTTTGATGGCTGCCTCGACCTTGTCCTTGGGCATGTTGACGGCACGGGCGTTCTGGATCACGCGACGAAGGGAGGGGTTGCTGTCGGGGTCGGGCCCTGACGCCTTTACGGCGATGGTGATGTCCTTGCCGATTCGCGTGAACTGCTTCGCCATGCGGTCCCAACGGGCGAACATCACGTGCTTTCTGGTTTCGAATATGCGTCCCATGGCTTAGATTGTCTCAGATGTTGAGCTATCAGCACGACTACCACGCCGGTAACCACGCCGATGTACTGAAGCATTCGGTGCTGGCACTGGTGATCCGGGCCCTGCAGCGGAAGGACACGCCGCTGCGGGTGATCGACGCTCACGCCGGTTCCGGGGTGTACGACCTTCGTAGCCACGAGGCCCGGAAGAATGCCGAGTTTGCCGGAGGCATCGAGCGGCTGCTCGCTGCACCGAACCCGCCGCTTGAGGTGCACGATTATCTCGCGGTGGTCCGAGCATTGAATGGGGCAATGAAAGGGGTAGTGAACGAGGCAATCGCCGGCGGTAGTGCGGATCTGCGCTTGTATCCGGGATCGTCTCAGGTGGCTCGCCACCTGTTGCGGGCGGAGGATCACCTGGAATTGCTCGAGCTGCACCCGGGCGCGTTGGCGCGCTTGCACCGGAATTTTGGCCGCGACCCTCGCGTTCACATCCATGGCAGGGATGCCTTCGAGGGCCTGCCGGCGCTGGTGCCTCCCGCGGAGCGACGCGGTGTCGTGCTCATGGATTCGGCCTACGAAGTGAAGGAGGATTTCTTAGGTGTTGTCGAACTGCTGAAGGCCTGCCACCGACGCTGGGCCGGTGGTGTTTACCTGCTCTGGTATCCGCTGATCCGGCACCCGCTAGCCGAACGCTTTACGGCCAAAGTCCGGGCTACCGGCATCCCGAAGATCCTGCAGGTTGAACTGCAGGTGGAAACCGAGGGCTTTGCAGGCATGCGTGGCTCAGGCCTGTGTATCGTTAACCCGCCGTATGGCCTGGACCAGAAACTGAACGCCTTGCTGCCGTGCTTGTGGCAAACGCTGAAGAACGATGAGCGCAGCGCCTGGCGGGTGGAGTGGCTGACGGCGCCCTAGGTCCTGCGGTAGCGTCCTTCAAGTATTGAAGCAAATTATGCGGGGCGCCATGGAACACACATCGAGCCGGGCCTGGTTGTTCGCCGTCATGGCGGTCATCGGCGTCGTCGTCTTTGCTTACGCCACGGGCGTCCTGATGGGGCCTTTTGCCCCGCTGCTCGGTGACCGGCTCCCGGAACTCACCTGTTTACAGATTGCCTTCAGCGCGGAACGTGCCGCAGACGTGCTGGGTGCTTTCAGTCCAGAGCAGCACGTCGCGATTGCCGGGTTGCTGGTTCCCGGCGACATGGTGTTCGCCTGGGGCTACGGTTTGCTGCTCACCGGGTTGCTGGGCCTGCTCACGCTCCGGCTGCCCGCGGGTTGGCAGCCCATTGGCAGGGTGCTGATGTGGACGCCGTTGCTGGCGTCCGTTCTCGACTGCATCGAAGACCTGTTTCTTTACCAGATCGTCGTCGGGTTCCCGGGGGGCGAACCTGGGCTGGCGCCGCTGCTGGCCGGCATTGCTGCGACTCTCAAGTATCTCAACCTGTCCGTGCTGGCCCCCGGCTACGGTGTTGCTGGCAGTATCCGCGGGCTGGGCCACGACCGCCGGTTTGGCGCCTTGCTGATCTATGCGCTGGTGCTGGTCAACGCGCTGGCGTTTGTCGCGAAGCCGCTGCAGCAAATTCCGCCCTGCTTCTGAGTCGCGGCAGACACTCTTAATTCAGGCTGAAACCGCGCAGGCAGTCGCCCATGCGACCGCGGTCCACGGCGCGCCGCTCCTACGCCGCCTTGCGCGCGTCCAGCCATTTCTCCAGGTCTTCCGCACCGCCGATGTGCGCGCCGTTCACAAAGATCTGGGGTACGGAGGTGCTTCCGGCGACGGCTCGCAGCGTGCTGTCGGAAAACTCACTATTCAGCGTCAACTCCTCGTAGGCGATGCCGGCTTCGGCCAGCCGGGCCTTTGCGCGCGAACAGTGCGGGCAGCCCTTGCGGGAAAATACCGTGACATCCAGCGGCTTGGGCGCCCGCGGGGCGAGATAGTTCAGCATGGTATCGGCATCCGAGACCTTGAACGGATCGCCGGGTTCCTCGGGTTCGATGAACATCTTCTCGATTACGCCATCGCGAACCAGCATCGAGTAGCGCCACGAACGGCGGCCGAAGCCAATGTCCTCCTTGCCGACGAGAAGACCCATGCCGTTGGTGAACTCGCCATTTCCGTCAGGCAGGAACGTCACGTTCCCGGCCCGCTGGTCTTCCTGCCACTCGTTCATGACGAAGGCGTCGTTGACCGAAATGCAGACGATCTCGTCTACACCCTGCGCCCGAAACGCCGGCGCGAACTGGTTGTACCTGGGAACATGGGTTGAAGAGCATGTAGGCGTGAAAGCGCCGGGCAGCGAAAACACGACGACCGTACGTCCTGCAAAGAGATCCTTGCTGGAGCGATTTACCCATTCGTGGCCCTGTCGGGTCCGAAACGTGACGTCCGGGACTCGTTGGCCTTCGCGATTCTTGAACATGCTGATCTCCTTGATTTTGGGGATTGCGTGACTCTACCCGAGAAGCTGATAATCTGGAAATGGATTGTTGTTGTCGAAATGATTTATGAAAACGAATATGAACTTGCCAACGACACGGCAGCTTCAGTATTTTGCTGCCCTTGCCGTCCATCAGCATTTTGGCAAGGCGGCAGCTGCCTGTTTCGTATCCCAGTCGGCATTCAGTGTCGCGATCCGGGAGTTCGAAAAGTTGCTCGGGGTTCGTCTTGTCGATCGCACCAACAGACGGGTCACGATCACCGCGCTCGGCCAGGAGGTGGCGACACAGGCGCGCCTGTGTCTGCGCGATCTGGAAGCACTCGCGGCACTTGCACGCACGGAGCGCTCACCGCTGGCCGGGCCATTGCGACTCGGTGTGATTCCGACTATCGCGCCGTTCTTCCTTCCCCGGGCACTGCCTCGCCTGCGCAAGGCGTTGCCGAAGTTGCGCCTTTTCCTGCACGAAGGCACCACGATGGAGCTACACCGCAAGCTGCTGATTGGTGAACTTGACCTGCTACTGCTGGCGCTGCCGTTTGAACTGGATAATGTCGAAGTACATCCGTTGTTCAAAGACGCCTTCCGGCTGGCCTGCCGGCGCGGGACCCAGCTGGTCAATCCGGCCAACTACAGCTACAAGCGGCTCGACCGGGAAGTGGTTCTGCTCCTCAACGACGGGCATTGCCTTCGGGAGCACGCCATCTCCGCATGCCGGCTGAAGAGCACTGAGAAGGTCAGTCCATTCGCCGCTTCCAGTCTTCTGACGCTGATCGAAATGGTTGATGCAGATCTCGGCATTACCTTTTTGCCGGAGATGGCGCAGGGCTCGGCGCTACTGGCCGGCACCCGGGTGGAAACCCATGCCCTGCCGGAGCGGAGTTATCGTGAAATAGGATTGGCCTGGCGGCAGGGTTCGACACGCGGCGCGGAGTTTCTCCAGTTGGGCGAGCTGCTCCGGGAGTTTGCCGTCAAGAAGTAGCCCGAGCACGCACGAAATTGGTTCCGTTTCTGCGCCGCTTGCCTACTTACGGTGCAAGCCGCCGCGACCACGCCGCACCAGCATTGGGTTTTGGCATCGGCTGTGTCTGGCACAACTCGTGCATTGAAGACCCTGACTTTTGGATGCTGACGAGGTGTGAGATGGAATCTGCGTTGCGCACTAAAGGTGGTGTGGACGCCTGGACTGCCGTAGTCCCCTGGGCCAGGGCGTGGCATCGACCAGCCCCGATGGGTGGTGCGCTTTACTCGCCAAGGCCGGAAGCCTGGGTTGCTGCCCTGTCGACACTGTCTGCGGCGCGCCAGCAACGTACTGATGTTGGCGACCTGGATTCCTGGCCAGGGGTGATGGCCCAGCACGCCGTCCACCTTGCCGTTTCTCAAGTGCGGTTGCTCGCGACGCAATTGGAACTCACCTCTGGGGAGCTCGCTGGAGGCGGAGGGCCCCGCTAGACGGCCCCTTTTTACGCTGAGAGTTTCGGATACCGATCCGTCGCGACGTGGTTGATGCTGGTGGTCTTGCTCTGGCCGGCTGTTCAGGTGCGCTTCGGCTACGGCCCATTGAGACCGCGCTCGCTGCGCCGCGCCGTCCCCGGCGACTCACTGGGCCTGTGAGAACGGCCTCACGGCCTGTCGATTAACGCCTGTCTAGTAATTGACACAGCGTCAAAACGACCGCTAATCTGCTGGCCATGGACCCGATCGCCGCCCGCCGGCTGGAAGAAAAAGAACGCCGCCGCAACGAGATACTCGATGCGGCCGAACAGGTAGCCGGCGACGGCGGCCTCGAAAGTCTCACCATGGAGCAGGTGGCGCGCGAAGCGCGACTCTCGCGTGGACTGCTCTACGTCTACTTCAGGGACAAGGACGACTTACAGGCCGGGATCTGTGAGCGCGCCCTCATCGGCTTGCACTCGCGCTTCGAGTCGGTGGTGGACACGGCGCACAACGGTCTCGAGCGTGTGCTCGCGATGGGGCGCGCGTACGTGGATTTTGCCGCCAGTTCGCCGCTTCAGTTTGAGCTGCTGGCGCGATTCGAAGCCACGGAGGTGTCAACAACCGACGCCGACAGCAATCACTTTGCGTGCCTGGCGGCGGGGGCGCAGGTGCACGCCCTGCTGACAGACGCACTTGAGGTCGGTATTCGTGACGGTTCTGTCGCCCGGTCGGCCGGCTCTCCAAACACGATAGCGCTCGCGCTCTGGGCCATGACCCATGGCACCATCCAGGTGGCCAGCATGAAGCGCGCCGTGCTGAGCCAGCATGCGGTGACACCCGCGGCGCTGGTCGAGCAGACACTGCGGATGGCGGCGATCTCGCTGCGGCGGGGCGAGTGATGCGCCTGCCGGCTGCCACTTTCCTGGTTCTCGCGGGACTGCCCGTCGCCGTGCAAACGGCCGAATCGGGCCGGCCGCTGCGCGCTGTTATCGACGACTACGTGCAGGAAGCATTGGCGTCGAACCTGGCCTTGCGCAGCCAGCAATTTGATGTAGAGCGCCAACTGGCGCTGCTGGCGGAGGCCCGCAGCCGCTTTCTCCCGCAGCTTGGATTTGAAGCTCGCTACACGCGTGCCGACGGCGGGCGGGAAGTTGACCTGCCGATCGCCGAACTGATCAACCCGGCCTACCAGACGCTCAACGAGCTGCTGTTGGCCAATGGTGAGCCGGCCCGGTTCGAGGACATCCCGGATACGTCGTTTCAATTCCTCCGGGAACGGGAGCAGGACACCCGGCTGAGCCTGCGGCAGCCCATTTATGCGCCGGCTATTCCGGCAGCTTTCCGGGCCCAGCGGGAAGTGCTGGACAGCACGCAGTACGCACGCCAGGCGCTTGCGCGCAGGCTCGAGCGGGATGTCACCGTGGGGTACCTGGACTGGCTGCGGGCCCGGAGCAGCGTCGAAATCGTCGCGTCCAGCCTCGCGCTGCTGCAGGAAAACCTGCGGGTCAATAACTCACTCTACGAGAACGGCCGTGTCACCCGGGACCAGGTCCTGCGTGCGCAGGCCGAGTTGCTCGAGGTCCAGCAGCAGCGTCGCGAAATCGAGAATCGCGCAGCGCGCAACGGACAGCTCGTGAACTTCCTGCTGAACCGGAACCTGGACGCCCCGCTGGAAGTGTCGTCCACCAGTTCGCGGGATTCTGCGGTCAACGCCGACGCGACGGCGGAAGTCGCTTTGCTACACGACGACGGGGAATTGCGCAGTAGCGCACTGGACCGTCGTCCCGAGTTGCGCGAGCTGGAGGCCCTGGAGCGGGCAGCGGGTTTCCAGGTAGACCAGCAGCGGGCAGCGCGCCAGCCGCTGGTGTCGATCGGTGTTGACGGCGGAATCCAGGGCGAAGACTACGATTTTGGGACGGGCTACAACTACGGAACGGCATCTGTTCAGTTCACCGTGCCGCTGTTCGATGGTGGCGCCATCCGCTCCCGGGTCGACGCGGCGCGCGCCGTGGCCCGGCAGACGGCCGTGCGTCGCGAGGAGGCCGCCCGGCAGATCGAGTTGGAAGTGCAACAGTCCCTGGATCGGCTGCGAACTGCCACGGATTCACTCGCTACGGCTGAGGCGAGGGCTGAAGCAGCCAGCGCCGGTTTCAGGATTGCCAGTAGCAAGCGGGATCTCGGGGCCATCAACCAGGTTGAATTCCTGGACGCCCGGAATGCATTGACCGGTGCCGAGCTCAATCTGAACCTCACACGCTTCGAACTATTGTCCCGGCAGGCTGAACTGGCCTATGCGACGGCCGTGAATCCCCTGCTGCTACCCCCTGGAGAGCTGGTCCCATGACGGATGCGCGCATTCACTGGCGACAGCGTCTGTTGCTCCCTTTCATGGCGTTGTTACTCGCCGCGGGCTGCAAGCCAGGCGAGCAGGCGCCTGTGCGGGCAGTCACCCGGGTGGGCACGGGCGTCGTCACCTCGGGCCCGGCCCAGCCGCCGGTGCTGACGAGCGGCGTCATCACGACGCGTGAGGAGCTCAAGCTGTCGTTCAAGGTCGCGGGCATCGTTCGCCGAATCGGCGTGCAGGAGGGCGAAGTCGTCAGGGCCGGGCAGCAGCTTGCTGCTCTTGAACTTACCGAAGTGAATGCACAGTCGGAGCAGGCCCGGCAGCTGGCGGAGAAGGCCGAGCGCGATCTGGTCCGCGGCGAGAAACTGCGCGCCGACGAAGTCATCAGCGAGGAGGTGCTGGAGTCGCTGCACACACAGGCCGCCGTCGCCAGGGCCGCGCTCCGGGCTGCGAACTTCAATCGCGAGTTTTCCACCATAGACGCTCGTCATGAAGGCGTCGTGTTGCGGAAACTTGTTGAGGAACGCGAGTTTGTGCAACCCGGGCAGGCGATCCTCGTCCTGGGACCCAGCGCCGGCGGCTTCATCGTACGAGCCGGGCTTGCGGACCTCGATATCGTGCGGCTGCGGCTGGGCGACCCGGCCATCGTGACCGTCGACGCCTTTCCCGACCAGTCGCTACAGGGACGCATTACGGTGCTGCCGGCGGCAGCTGACTCGTCCAGCGGGCTGTTTGACATCGAAGTGGAGCTGGCTCCGGCGCCGGTCAGGCTGGTCAGTGGTCTGGTGGCGCGGCTGCGGATCGAACCGGCACTCGCGAGCGAAACCACGCTTGCCTATGCGCCGATTGCCGCCGTCATCGAAGCCGATGGGGATCAGGCGGCTGTTTTCGTGGCGCAGGACGGCGTGGCCCGCCGGCGACCGGTGCGTGTTGCTTTCATCGCGCCTGCTGCCGTCGCCATTGCCGAGGGCCTTAAGGCGGGTGAAGTCGTCGTGACGGACGGCGCGCTGTACCTGGAGGACGGCGAGTCAATTCAGGTGGTTGCGCCGGCCGCCACTGCCGCCCAATGAGTCCGCTCGAGTACCCGATCCGGCGCTTCCAGCCGACACTGGTTGCTTTCATGTGCCTGGTGGCCCTGGGTATTTATGCATTCGTGAACGTGCCTCGTGAGGAAGATCCCTACTTCAAGATTTCGGCATTCATCATTTCCGTGATCCTTCCCGGGGCTGATCCCATTGATATCGAACGACTCGTCGCCAAGCCGCTGGAAGACAGGCTTGCCGAACTGGATGACGTCAAGTCGATCGAAACCTCAGTGGTCGATAACGTCGCCGTGGTGGTGATCGAGTTCGAAGCCTTCACGGATGCCGAGAAGAAATACGATGAGGTGCAGCGTGAGACCAACGCACTTCGCCCGAGCTTGCCTGGGGAAATAGCTCGTCTTGAAATCCGCAAGTTCAGTCCGGCGCTGGTCAACACCGTGCAGTTCGCGCTGGTCTCGGCGACTGCCACCTACCGGGAACTGGAAGATCTCGCCCGCGCCCTGAAGGACAAACTGAAAACGGTGGAGGGGGTGCGTACGGCTGAAAGCTGGGCCTACCCGTTTCGGGAACTGCGCATTGAGGTTGATCTGCGCCGGATGGCGGAGCTCAACCTGACCCCCGGTGTGCTGGTCGATGTCCTGAAAAGCGAAAACAGCAACCTGCCTGCAGGAACTCTGGATCTCGGGTCGCGCAGCTTCACGCTGAAGACGTCCGGCAGCTATGAATCGCTGGACCAGGTGCGGGATACCGTCGTTGCCAGCCGTAATGGCGCCATCACTCGCGTTCGCGACATCGGCAAGGTGTTCTGGGCGGATCAGCCCTGGAATTACATTGGCAGGTTCAATGGCGAACGCGCCGTGTTTGTAACGGCGAACCAGAAGGACGGTTTCAACATCCTGAAGGTCCGGGATCGCATCGCGACAGCGGTTGCTGAATTCGAAGAGCAGGTTCCAGGGCGCATCAAACTGGAATGGGGGTTCGACCAGTCGCGCAATGTCGCCCACCGGCTGAATCGACTGTCGCTGGACCTGGCAATCGCCATTGGCCTGGTCAGCATCACCCTCCTGCCCCTTGGAGTTCGAGCGGCTGGAATTGTGATGGTCACCATCCCGCTGGCCCTGTCTTTTGGCCTGGCGAGCATTTTCTTCATGGGCTTTTCGCTCAATCAGCTGACCATCGCCGGGTTTGTCCTCGCGCTGGGATTGCTCGTTGATGATTCGATCGTGGTTGTGGAAAACATCAGTCGGCATTTGCGGATGGGCTACAGCCGGGCGGAAGCGGCGCTGAAAGGGACGCAGCAGATCGTTCACGCCATTCTGGGGTGCACAGCGACGCTGCTGTTTGCCTTTCTGCCTCTCACCGTGTTGCCTGCGACGGCAGGCAAGTTCATCCGGGTTCTGCCGCTAACGGTAATTTCGACCATTCTCGGATCCTTGCTTATTGCTCTGTTCATCATCCCCTTCATCGCCAGCAGGGTGCTCCAGCCCACGGGAGGCTCGCAGGGCAATCAGGTGCTGCAGCGACTGATGGGCCTGATCGAACGCTGGTACCGACCCGCCCTGGAGTACTGTCTCGCCCGTCCCCGCAGTACTGCAATCGTTGCCATTGGCGGGTCGCTGATTGCAACGCTGCTGCTGGTTCCGGTGGTTGGTTCCAGTCTGTTTCCAAAGTCCAATTCGCCGATGTTTCTCGTAAAAATCGAAACGCCTACCGGGTCGAGCCTGGCCGCGACCGACACGGCACTGCGGTTCGCCGAAGAAAAGGTCGCTGCGATGCCTGAGGTGAAGAGCTTTTTCTCGAATCTGGGTCACGGCAATCCGAAGATCTACTACAACCACCTTCCGCGCGAGGACGCCGCCAACTACGCCGAGCTGTTCGTGCAGCTGCGGGAATACAGCACGCGCGGCACACCGAAAAAGCTCGACATTCTGCGTCAGCAGCTCAACGAGTACCCGAACGCGCGCATCTCGGTTGATGAGTTCGTCAACGGCCCGCCAATCACAGCGCCCATAGCGGTGCGGATTGTTGGACCTGACCTCAGTTCCCTGCAGACGCTCTCACGTGAGATTGAGAAGCTGATACGCAAGATCCCGGGCACGCGCGACGTGGATAATCCCCTGCGTGTCTCCCGCACCAATCTTCGCCTGGTAGTTGACCGGCAAAAAGCGAACCAGCTGGGCGTGCCGACCGAGGTATTCGATCAGGCTGTCAGGCTGTCGGTGGCTGGCATTGAGGTGGGCAAGTACAAGGAGACGGATGGCGAGCAGTACGCGATTGTCGTGCGCACGCCCGTCGGCAACCGCCCGGATCTTTCTGTGCTGGATGAAATTCGTGTACCCAGCCGGAGTGGCAACTCATTGCCGCTTTCGCAGCTTGCCAGGCTCGAGTTCGAGACGGCGCCCACGCGGATCCAGCGTTTCGGCCGTGAGCGTTCGGTGACTATCGATGCGGATGTCATCGGCAATATGAATACGGCGAAGGTCACCGCTAATGTTGTGCGCGAACTCGATCGCTTTCCGTGGCCGCGGGGATATCACTATGTGCTCGGTGGCGAGGCCGAGTCCGGGACAGAGTCATTCAGCGGTGTTGGCACGGCCGCTATTGTGGCGCTCTTCGGAATATTCGCGGTACTGGTGATTGAATTCGGGAGCTTCAAGTCGACCCTCATCGTGCTGACGGTGGTCCCGATTGGCCTCGTTGGCGGATTCCTGGCGCTGCTCGCCACCGGCAACAGTGTGTCATTCACCGCGAGCATTGGCCTGATCGCGCTCATTGGCATTGAAATCAAGAATTCGATCCTGCTGGTGGACTTTACCAATCAGCTGCGCGCGCAGGGGGTCGGGCTTGACGAGGCAATTGAACGTGCTGGCGAGACGCGCTTTGTTCCGATCCTGCTCACCTCGGCCACCGCGATTGGCGGCCTGCTGCCGCTCGCCTTGCAGAATGTCGGCCTCTACAGCCCGATGGCGTGGGTCATTATCGGTGGCCTGCTGACCAGCACCTTCCTCGCGCGTCTCGTGACGCCGGTCATGTACAAGCTGTTTACGCCGGATGTCGAGCTCAAGTCGGCACCGTTTACCTGATTGCAATTCGCGAATCGTGACGGCCTTCACGCCATGCAACCCGCATTCGGCGCGACGATCGGTCCGTCATGGGCGAATGGAAAAGACCCGATTCCGGCACCGAGCGTCACGGCGACACTGTGCGCCTGCGCCACGGCCTGCATTTCAATGACTGCGAGGCCATGGGCCTGCATTCCACGATCTATGTCGACTACCTGTGCCGCGACATCGAGCCCTATTTGCTCGCCGTGCTACGCGAACTCGAAACCCGCGCGTCAATGGTGCTGGCCGGAGAGCCGCGGCGTCGGGTACTCGAGCTGCTATATAACCGCCAGGACTACGAGCCCGACCAGCTCGTGATGTTCTTCATTCAATGCAGCGACGCCGAGTCGCCCTTGCAGCTCGGATTCGGGCACGTTGGCTCTGGTCATATGGGCGTCGTCGATCCGGAACTCTGGGAGCGCCACCTGGGGGAATTTCGTGAGAATATCTGGACGACGGTCGTGAACGAGAGCCGCAACAGATTGCGCCGGGATCTCGGCGGATAGCCCTCCACGCAACTACAAGTTCGCGAGTTCCTCGCGCACGTCCGTGCTGTCTGGCGCCAGCGACAGTGCCTTCTCCCACGCTTCCCTGGCCAGGTCCTTCCTGTCCGTCGTCGTGAGCAGCCGGGTAAGACCTGTGGTTGCGCGCATGAGCCTCCAAAAGTCCAACGAGACCTCCTAGGCCGAGGTCGGCGATGCGCGCGTGCGCAGTGCACGCTTCAGCACGCGGGCCACGGCCTCGGCAATTGGCGCATCTTCCGTGGACAGGCCGCGAATGGACAGGTAAACACGGCCCGTTATCGGAATCTCGGTCCATTGCTCAGGTGCACCGGGTGGGCTCCGTCGGGCATTCAGGATGGGCCGGACCTCGAGTTCGCGCAGCAGGTGGCCGAGGTCGCCGTCGAGAGTGGCCTCGCCAGGCGTGGCTGGAGCCTGCTGCTCAAAATTGTCAGGATTCAGGCCCGGCAGGCCCGGCAGGCCCGGCAGGCCCGGGTGGGCATCTTCGTGGTCGACCGTGGCCGGGACTGGCGCCTCGGGAGGCTCGGTGCCAAAGCGTTTGCGGATGCCGGCATCCGCGAGGCCATAGCTGCGGCGGTCTCCTGACGGGCCGCGAACGCCCTGGGGAGCTGCCTCGGCGATCAGGGGTGCGGCCGGCGCTGGAACCGGCGGGGCTGGCGCAGGGGCCGCAACGGCCGGTGTCGGCGCCGCGTCTTGCGCGAACAATCCCTCCAGTTCGTCGACCGGCAGGTTCCGGTCCAGCAAATCACGGATCCCGGCGTGGTCGCGGGCGGTGAGTGCCCGGCCAATCTCAGCCAGGGTAGCCGTGAGTAATTGCCCTTCGGCCTGCAGGGACTTCACGCCCTTGATGAACAGCAACCGGGTCAGGCATTCCTCGGGGTACCGGGTGTGTGGGCCCCGGCGTCCGACTTTCGGCAAGAGCCCGGACTGGATGTAGTAGACGATCGTCCGCCGGTCGAAGCCGGTCGTCTCGACCAGTTCGGAAAGCGAGTAACTGCGGGCACTTGGCATGTCCGCAGCCTAGATGGCAGTATAGACAGTGTCAACTAGTGGCAAATTGGGGCTGGCGCGGCGGCTTTTCGGCGAAAAGGTCAGCCGACTTTGCGGGGAAATGACACGATCCTCGTCGAAAAAACCCTGAAACTGCTATCATCAGGACGCCCATGTTCCCGCTCAGCGACGACAACCCGCACTTTCTCACGCCGTACGCGACCTACGCGCTGATTGGCCTGAACATTGCCGTCTGGGTTTTGGTCCAGGGGCTGGGCATCGAGCCCCGGCTGGCGCTCTCAGTTTGTACCCTCGGCCTGTTGCCGGGAGAACTGCTGCAGACGCTGGCTCCCGGCACAAACTTTCAGATTGGCCCGAATTCCTTCTGCGTACTCGGTGACACGCCGAACTGGCTGACAACGGTCAGCCACATGTTCCTGCACGGTGGCTGGCTGCACATCATTGGCAACATGTGGTTCCTCTGGATCTTTGGCAATAACGTCGAGGATTCCATGGGGCATGTGCGGTTTGTGGCCTTCTACCTGCTCTGCGGTCTGGGCGCTGCCGCCGCACAGATTCTGGCCGACCCGGCATCTGGCATTCCAATGGTCGGGGCGTCCGGCGCCATCGGCGGCGTCATGGGGGCGTACGTGCTCCTGTATCCGAAGGTGCGTGTGAAAATGCTCATCTTCCTGGGGCTATTCATCACCACCTTCACCGTCCCGGCGTTCTGGATGCTGGGCTACTGGTTCGTGGCGCAGCTGGTCGGCGGCGTGGGTTCGATCGGCGCCCAGGGCGGCGTCGCGTTCTGGGCGCATGTGGGCGGATTCATCGTGGGCGCCGCGCTGATCCCGCTGTTCCAGGTTCCGGAACTGGTCCAGCGACATCCCAATCGCGGCTGGCACGGCGATTCACGCGTTTAGCGAGCGCGCTTAGGTCATGGCAATAGGCATTCCGGTATTCGGGAGCTATCGCTATGGAATCCATCCGCCGAAGTTGTCCGGTCTTAAGGCGCGCGTCCGCACCAACACCGAGTAGCGTGAATCGCCAGGCGCTCTTGTCGATGCCGCTCTGCCCGATAAAGAACTACGACGGTAGTGCCTGGCCGCGCGTCTCGACGACGAGGGGTATGAACAGCAGGCCAACCAGCGGGACGAAGGCCACCGCGAACAGCGCGTTTAAGATTACCTGCGGCTCGCCGGCGCCGGCCGCGGCGACCGTTCCCACGACGTAGGGACCGGCAGCGGCGACGACCCGGCCGATGTTGTAGCAGAAGCCAGACCCGGTCGCCCGCAGCCGCGTGGGAAATAATTCCGGCAGGTAATAGGTAAAGCTGCCGAATACTCCGAAGACGCTCAGGCCAATGAAAAAGTACATATAAAGCCGCATTTCGTCAGCGATATCGAGGCCGAAGGTGGCCATCAGTGAGATCGCGGCGATGCCGAAATACACGGCGAACATCGGCCGGCGGCCAAGGCGCTTCGCGATCGGGATGGTCAGCAAGGTGCCAATGAGACCGCCAAGATTGAATGACGTCGTAGCGATGGTCTTCCAGCTTTCGACAAGCGCGCTGGTGGCCGCCTTGTCCAGCCCGGCCGCCGCTGCCGCGGTCTGGCCCAAGGTGGCGCTGACGACCGGAATAAAGGCGTTGCAGCTCCACCACGTCAGCAGGGCCACGAAGGTCATCAATAGCGCGCTGCGGGTTCGAGGCCAGAAAACAGGGCTGAACAGTTCGCGAATGCGCGGCGGGGCCTCTTTTTTCGCGGTGGCCAGCCAGCGTTCCGGTTCCTTGATGAACAGGCGCACGAAAAAGGCAAGTGCGGCAGGCAGCAGGCCGAACAGAAGGACGAAACGCCAGCTCGTCTCGGGGCTCTCAATCATCAGGCTGCCCGCCACGAGGGCGTTGACCCCGGTCGCCAGGAACAACCCGAACGGTGCTGCGGTATACAGCAGCGCCCCGGCTTCCACGCGGTACTTCTCGTCGACGACCTCGGCAACCATTGCGGCCCCGGCCGCCCATTCCCCGCCAATGCCCAGGCTCGCGATCAACCGGCAGGCAGTCAGTTGCCAGATGTCCGTGACGAACGCACAGGCCGCTGTGCCAATGGCATACAAAACCATGGTGATCATCAGTGTGCGCCGACGACCGAACCGATCGCTGATCGGACCAAAGATCACGCCGCCGACTGCCCAGCCGATGAGAAACAGGGACGTCAGCAGTCCGGTCCAGTACAGCGTTGCGGACCTGGCATCCGGTGAACCGAGCGGAAGGCCGAGCAAGGTCGGCACAGCGTTGGGCGCCACGTAGTTGAACAGTAACCCGTCGAAAACGTCGAAGCCCCAGCCGAGCCAGGCGGCGGCAAGGACCGTCCACTGGTAACGCGTGAAAGTCAGCATCTGCGGCGCATGGTAGCAGCAGTGGTACATTTCAGGCAGTTGCACTCTTGAGTGAGAAACGTGGGACTGAAAGCGCGCTTCAAGTCAGAATCCGGGAAGCGGCGGCGACTATCCAAAAAGCAGTACGCTCATCAGCAGGACCGGCTACGCGTTGATCTGGTCAACGCGCAATTCGATCTGCACCGGGCAAACCTGCCGGTGGTGGTGCTGATCGCCGGCGACGACCGCATTGGCATCAAAGAGGTCGTTCATCTGCTTCACGAGTGGATGGACGCGCGCTATCTGGATACGCGCATTGCCTTTGAACCCACGAGTGTGGAGCGGCAGCGACCGCCGTTCTGGCGGTTCTGGAACAGCCTGCCGCCGAGGGGAAGAATCGGTCTTTTCGTGGGCGGCTGGGCCGCGGAGCCAATTCGCGGCCGACTGCTCAGGGAATTCGATAACGACGGGTTTGAAGCCTGGCTGGGCCACGCGGCCCGTTTCGAGCAGACACTGGCCGCCGATGGCACGCTGGTTTTGAAATTCTGGCTGCACCTCCCGCGCAAAGAGTTGAAGCGGCGCGTAGCAGGAGGGCGCGACGAGGAGGAGGCGGACTGGCAGATACAGGATTCAGACACGGCAATTCTGGCCTCCTGGCGTCGCTGGATTCCCCTCGCAGACCGGCTTCTGGAAGCGACCGATTCGCCAAGGGCCCGCTGGCACGTCGTCGATGGAACGCAGGACCGGTCGCGAAATCTGGCAGTTGCCCGAAGCATTCGCGATGGCCTGCGCAAGTTTCTCGCCCGCCCGGCCAGCCCCAGGGTTCGCAGCCGCCGACGGCCAGCATCGTTTCCTGACGCGCTGGCGGGCGTTGATCTGGCGGCGCGTTTCAGTAATGACAAGGCATACGAGATGGCGCTGGAAAAGCAACAGGCCGGGCTGGCCCGCCTTGGTCGCCGGGCGCGCGAGGACGGTGTCTCCTGCGTGGTGGTGCTCGAAGGCTGGGACGCTGCTGGCAAGGGCGGCGCGATTCGGCGGATAACCCGCGCACTGGATGTGCGCGAGTACCGCGTTGTACCAATCGCCGCACCGAGTCCGCAGGAACAGGCCCAGCACTATCTGTGGCGCTTCTGGCAGCAACTCCCCGCCGCCGGGCAAATGACAATATTCGATCGCAGCTGGTACGGGCGGGTTCTGGTGGAGCGTGTGGAAGGGCTCGCGCGGCCGGATGAGTGGCAGCGCGCCTACGATGAGATTCTCGAATTCGAGAATCAGCTGCTGGAGCACGGCACAGTGCTGCTCAAGTTCTGGCTCCATATCGACGCTGACGAGCAACGTGATCGCTTTGCACAGCGCGAGACGACTCCCTACAAGAAATACCGGATCGGGGCAGACGACTACCGGAACAGGGCGCGTCGGGCGGACTATGTGACGGCGGCCAACGAGATGATCGCGCGCACCAGTACCAGGACAGCGCCCTGGCGCCTGATTCCGGCCAATGACAAGCGGTATGCGCGGGTAGCGGTGCTAAGAACCCTCCGGGACACATTGCGAACGGCCTGCCAGTCCTTTCTTGACCTATCCCCCGGGAGGGGATAAGAATAGGCCTCGTTCAAGGTCTGGAAGAGCCCCCATGCCCGCCACCAATCCTGCTGTTCACGCGCATGACGCTGCCACCCACCGTACCCACAAGGATGTGGTGAATCGCATGCGTCGTGCCACCGGTCACCTGCAGACCATTACCGGAATGATCGAGAGCGGACGGGATTGCGCGGATGTCGCCCAACAGCTGCGCGCGGTGATCCGGGCGCTCGAAGCGGCCAAGTCCACACTGATTCACGACCATATCGAGCACTGTCTTGAGGACGCCATAGGTCCGGTCAGTCGCGAGCAGCGCGTCACCATTGAAGACTTCAAGAAAATCAGTCGATACCTGTAAGTAGCCGCGGTCGAGGAGAGGGCAGAAGAATGTTCCGGGGAATACTCGACTGGCTCGGGTTTGGCGAAAAGGGGCACGCGGTGGCCCACGGCAATCACGGGCACGGGCATGGGCATGGTCATGGTCATGGTCACGAGGGTGGGCATGCCCACACGCACGGGGTCATCGATCCGACAATTGCCACCACCGAGAGGGGTATCTGGGCCATCAAGTGGTCCTTCGTCATCTTAGCTACCACGGCCGTCTTGCAGATATTTGTCTTTCTGATCTCCGGTAGCGTCGCGCTGCTCGCGGACACCATCCACAACGTGGGCGATGCTGCCACTGCCATCCCGCTCTGGTTCGCCTTCGTGTTTGCCCGCCGCAAGCCCAGCGACCAGTTCACCTACGGCCTCGGGCGGGTCGAGGATCTGGCGGGAATGACCATCGTCGGGCTGATTCTTTTCAGTGCGCTGGTGGCCGGTTACCAGACGATCGACCGCTTCATTCACCCGCAGGAAATAAATTTTCTATGGGCTGTGGCAGGTGCCGGAGTCGTCGGCTTCATCGGCAATGAGGCCGTGGCGGTCTTCCGGATTCGCGTAGGTCGGGAAATCAGCAGCGCAGCGCTGATTGCCGATGGTTATCACGCTCGAGTAGACGGCCTGACGAGCCTGGCCGTGGTTGGTGGCGCCGTCGGAGTGTGGCTGGGCTTTCCGCTGGCAGATCCGGTTGTGGGAGCGCTGATTACCGTACTTATCTTCGGTATTGTCTGGCAGTCGGCGAAAGCAGTTTTTACGCGGGCGCTGGATGGCGTAGAGCCGGAGTTCACCGCGCTCCTAAGGCACACTGGCGAGCACGTTCCAGGTGTCCGTGGAATACAGAATGTCCGCACTCGCTGGATTGGCCATCGTATGTACGCCGAGGCTGATGTGGTGGTGGACGATTCGCTGCTGGTCCGTGAGGCGGCGATAATTACCGAGAAACTGCATCAGCAGGCTGCGAAACACCTGCCTGCACTGGCATCACTGCGCCTGGCTCTGGCGACCGGGATCGATCCTGACGAGGCAATTCGTGCCGAGCAGAATCCGGCGCCACCGCACGATCACGGTGAGCGCGAGCAAGGCCATGACCACGAACATGGTGAGCACGGCCACGTGCACTAGGCCGTCGCCTGCCCGCCGGAAGTGTTCTGGCCGGATCAAGTTTCCCGCGGTGTTACCCCTCGCAGCTGCGTCACCAGGCCCGAACTCCGCAGCTGGAATTCCGTCGGGTACCAGAACCGTTGCCCCG
Source organism: Gammaproteobacteria bacterium (assembly GCA_032122615.1). Classification (GTDB taxonomy): domain Bacteria; phylum Pseudomonadota; class Gammaproteobacteria; order Steroidobacterales; genus SHZI01. The sequence goes on from JAQBGF010000113.1 coordinate 31,265, forward strand.
TGCGGACCCAGTTGTTGAGAAACCAGTCGGGCAGCCCGCGATTTCGCAAGAACTGCAATTCCGCACGGTATGGCGTAGACACGGGGTTCAACGAGAAGGCCTCCCAGTTTCGCGGCAGGTGCAGGCCCACGCGCGCCCCGCGCTGCAGATAGCGGAAACGGCCGCCGGCATACGCGGAAACGCACGCGCTCGAACACTCACGCGCACTATAGGTGTCGAGGTTCCGGGCCATGATGATCTCCCGAAGCTTCACGCCCTCCCACAGAGCCCCGCCGCCACTCTCAAGGCGGATGCGCCGGACCTGCGGGTTGGCGTCCAGCAGCGTTTGCACGGCATCCGAAACGCCGAACCCCAGGCCCCCGTCCACTTCGATTTCACGCCCGTTCGGCAGTAGTGTGACGTTGTAGTGGTAAGGGCCGAGCCCCAGTGCGACGCGGGAGCTGATCACCTGGTCGGCGCCAAAGATGAGTCCACGCATGGCAATCAGGATGGTGAAGAGGAAGGCAATGACCTGGGTGGTACGGGCAGCCAGCCACCGGATGTTCTCCCGGGCTACCCGATCCCCGGAGCGCCAGAGGCCTACCATTTGCCACAGTGGCACAAGGCCGATCTGGAAGAGCTGCAGGGCGAGCAACATGAAGAAGCGTTCGGTCGTATTCGGCGGCAAGAGACCGGCGGCAAGGGCCACTCTTGGAATAGTCCACCACAAAAGGACGGTGAGTGCGACGCAGTTGATCCACCAGGTGACGCCGGGGCGCAGTTCTCCACGCCAGTGTCTGACGATGTAGAAGATCACCGTTTCCTCACGAGTGGCCTGGTTCCAACAGCTCGGCGGAGCGGGCTTCGCCAGGGTCAAAGCGTACGGGACGGCCATCCCCGAGCCAGACCAGAAGGGCGAACGCAAAGACCGCCAGGTTGGCGATGCCGGTGAGGATGATCGGTCCGGAAATCATCCAGTGGTCGTAGATGTATCCGCCGGCCAGGCTGGTCACCAGGATACCGGCTGCACCACACAAGCTCGCAAAGCCGATGACGGAGCCGCGCACATCAAGAGGCGTCTCCTGTCCAAGCAGTCCGGTTACAGTGAGAATCACGCTCATCTGGCCGATCCCTACCAGCACCGCTGCCAGGTAGCCCATCGTAGTAAAAGGATTCTCCTGAAGTCCCAGCAGGACGTAGCCGATTCCCGCCACCAGCAGAGCCGCACACACGGACGCCAGTCTGTGGAAGCGGTCGATCAGAAAGCCGGCAACAGGCGCCCAGAGCAGCGAGGACGTCGGGATAATGGCGAGCATGATGCCCGCCTGTTTGAACGCTGCAGCAGCATCGAGGCCTTCATTCCGGCCGGTTTGTTGCAGCCACAGGGAGACGAACACGGCCACCAGTGTGAGATCGGCTCGTGCAACGAACGAACCCGCGTAGCAGACAGCAAGCCGGCGGCTGGCGCGGCCCTGGGCCAGTCCAGTCCGTATGGCTTTGCGCAGGCTGACCTTGTTGGATCGGCCAGTGGGCGTTCCCCCCTTGAGTCCCGCCTGCATGACAATCGCGGTAACGATCGCGGCAGTGGCCATGACCAGCAGCATGTAACGGCCCGCGTCGGCGGCACTCGCGCCCATCGCCTGAAACACGGCCGGGAGTCTCGGCAGGATCAATGCCGCGGCGAGCGCCACGCCGAGGCCATTCAGAAAGCCGGTGACGCCCGCCAGTTTGCCGCGGGAGGTTTCAGCCGGATAGTCAGCGGCCGTCACGGCGATCATCACACCCGCCGTTGCCACGCCCACGGCGTAGACAAATCGATAGAGGTAAAGATCAAGCTCGCTTTGCGCCGTGGAATACAGGGCAAAGCCAATACCGGCGATGAACACACCAAGGGCGAACAGGGGCCGGCGCCCGAATCGATCCGACAGCGCCCCGACGCTGCCAATCAGCAGCAGTGCGACGATCTCCTGCATCGTCACCAGGAAACCGGTGATCCGGCCATGCTCTTCGGGCGGGATGCCGACGATTTCGCTCAACACGTACGGTTGTGAAATGCTGAGGAATGCCACGATGGGCATGATCATGAAATTGAGAAACAGAAAGGTCCAGGCGTTAGTGCCGGAGATTCCTGGCGCAAATTCGACGGGGCCAATGTGGTAGTTGCTCGCCTGGTTCAATAACGTGCCTTTCGACGGTGGGCGCAAAAACGTCGTGCACTCTGAACGGGCATTGGCGCCGAAGTCAACCCATGAAACGATGCTCGATTAGCTGCGCTTATGTCTGCTCATGATGTGAGCCTTGGCCGCCAAACCCGCGCCGGATCTAGCTTCGGGCCACCGTTAGTCCGGAGGTCTGGCGGGGCGACCGGCGCTCTGGCACCGTAGTTGCTGTATGGGAAACATCCGACCAATTGTTGGCGTCATCTCCGACCGGCGAAAACTGGGGCACCACGCCTTCCAGGTGCAGGGCGAGAAGTACCTGGCGGCGATTGTGGCCGGATCGGGGTGCTATCCCGTGGGCCTCCCGGTTCTGGGGCCTGCACTCGATGACGGGTTCGATGTCCTTGAGGTACTGCAGTCACTGGACGGTCTTCTGCTTACGGGGTCTCCGTCCAACGTGGAGCCGCACCGTTACCGTGGTGTCCCAGGCCGAGCCGGTACGCCGCACGATCCGGCGCGCGATCACTCGGCGTTTGAACTGATCCCCGCCGTCATACGGCTGGGAATTCCGTTGTTCGCGCTTTGTCGCGGCTTTCAGGAGCTTAACGTGGCGTACGGCGGTACGCTGCACCAGGAGGTGCACAATGTGCCTGGATTCCTGATGCACCGGGAAGACAGCGAGGCGCCCATCGAGAGCCAGTACGCTTCGGCACACGAGGTTCAATTCACGCCGGGTGGAATGTTGGCGCGGATCACCGGGCGGGATGCCGCCATGGTCAACTCGCTGCATTCCCAGGGTATCGACCGCGTTGGCGAGGGCCTTGTCGTCGACGGCAAGGCTCCCGACGGCCTTATAGAGGCAGTGACCGTGGCTGGCGCACCGGGCTTTGTGCTCGGCTTGCAGTGGCACCCTGAATGGCGCGTGCGCGAGAATGAAGTTTCCATGGCGATTTTTCGGGCATTTGGCGATGCCTGCCGGAGTTACCGATCATGAGTGTTCCGAATGGCATGAATAAAGAAAGCATGAGTGGCGATCAGCTCAGCGAGTGGTTGCTGGAAAACAAGATTGACGAGGTTGAAGCGGTGGTGGCCGACATGGCTGGCGTGGCCCGCGGCAAGTACATGCCGGCCCGCAAGTTCGCCGAACAGGGCGGAATGCGCTTGCCGGAATCCGTCTTTATTCAGTCCGTCACAGGCGAGTACATCGACGACTATCTCGAAGAGGGCGTCGTCGATCCCGCTGACAGGGACATGGTGGCCAAGCCTGATCTGGATACCCTGCGTCTCGTACCCTGGGGAGAGGACCCCACTTGTTGTGTTATTCACGACTGCTACACACAATACGACAAGCCGGTGGATATCGCCCCGCGCCAGGTGCTGCGGCGGATCGAGGAAATGTTTCAGGCGCTCGGACTGCAGCCGATCGTGGCGCCGGAGATCGAGTTCTATCTGGTCAAGCGCAATACCGATCCTGATTACCCGCTGGAGCCGCCGATCGGACGTTCGGGACGCAAGGAAACCGTGCGTCAGCCCTACAGCATGGATGCCGTGGACGAATTCGAGCCCTTTATCGAGGACATCTACGATTACTGCAGGGTGCAGCGTCTGCACGTCGATAATCTGGCCCACGAGACCGGGACAGCCCAGCTGGAAATCAATTTCCAGCATGGCCGCCCTGTCGAGCTGTCCGACCAGATGTTTCTCTTCAAGCGCACGACCCGCGAGGCGGCGATGCGCCATGAGATCTATGCAACCTTCATGGCAAAGCCGATGGAGAACGAGCCCGGCAGTTCGATGCACTGGCACATCAGTCTTCGGCGCGAAGACGGCAGCAACGCATTCTCTGACCCCGACGGGTCGGAAAGCGAGATGTTCAGAAATTTTATCGGTGGCATGCAGAAGTACGGTCCGGAGACCACCATCTTTCTCGCGCCCTATGTGAACTCCTATCGGCGCTTCACCCGGTACATGTCGGCACCCATCAATCTTGAGTGGGGCTACGACAATCGCACGGTTGGCCTGCGCGTCCCCCAGTCCGACCCTGACAACCGTCGCATTGAAAATCGCATCGCCGGTGCCGACGTCAATCCGTACCTTGCCATCGCCGCGTCACTGGCCTCCGGTTTGCTGGGCGTGGAAGAGGGGTTGCAGCCCGGTACTCCAGAGAGCGGCAACGCCTACAAGCGGCCGTTTAACCTGCCCGGCAGCCTGTCGGACGCTCTCGACCGGCTTGAGCGCAGCAACAAGCTCCGTGCGAAGCTGGGCGATCGCTTCGTGAATATCTATACGGCAATGAAACGGCAGGAGTACCAGGCATATTTCGAGGTCATTTCTCCGTGGGAGCGCGAATTCCTGCTACTGAACGTCTGATTCAGGAATTTCTTCTTAGGATTTATCAATGACCGACAATCTCGCCAGATGGCAGCAAGACGACCGGCAGCACTTCCTGCATCCCTTCACGGACCACCGCGAGCTCAGTGAGCGCGGGACACGGGTTATCACTCGTGCTGACGGCGTGTACATCTGGGAAGCAAACGGTCAGAAGATCCTGGACGGCATGTCCGGTCTCTGGTGCGTCAACCTGGGTTACGGCCGCGAGGAATTGATTGAGGCCGGTGCCCGCCAGCTACGGGAGCTGCCGTACTACAACAGCTTCTTCCAATGCACGCACCCGCCGGCGATCGAGTTGGCGCGCGAGCTTTGCGAAATCGCCCCGCCTGGTTTCAACAAGGTCTTTTTCACCAATTCCGGGTCGGAGGCCAACGACACCATCATCCGGCTGGTCCGCTACTACTGGAGCCTTAAGGGCAAGCCCGACAAGCAAATCATTATTGCCCGCCGGAACGGCTATCACGGGAGCACGGTAGGCGCCGCGAGTCTCAGCGGTATGCCCTGGATGCACGCGCAGGCCGGGATGCCGATTCCCAATATCCTGCACATCGAACAGCCCTACTGGTTCGGCCTGGGCGGCGACCTTGACCCCGCAGAGTTTGGCCGGCAGGTCGCGCGGCAGCTTGCGACGGCCATCGAGGAAGTTGGCGTAGACAAGGTTGCAGCGTTTATCGCCGAGCCTGTGCAGGGTGCCGGCGGCGCCGTCATTCCGCCCGCGTCCTACTGGCCGGAAATCCAGAAAATCTGCGACGAGTACGGCATTCTCCTGATCGCCGACGAAGTCATCACCGGCATTGGCCGGCTGGGGCACTGGTTCGGCTCGCAGTACTACGGGATCCGGCCCGACCTGATGCCCTTTGCCAAGGGCGTGACGTCTGGCTACCAGCCGCTCGGCGGTGTCATGATCAGTGACAAGGTGGCCGAGGTGCTGGTTGCAAAGGGCGGCGAGTTTTTTCACGGGTTTACCTACTCCGGGCACCCGGTGGCCTGCGCCGTGGCGCGCGCGGCGCTGCAGGTGATGCGCAAGGAGAAGCTCGTCGAGCACGTCCGCGACACGGTAGCCCCGGCCTTCAGCAGCCGCTTGCGCAAGCTCGCCGACCACCCGTTGGTCGGCGAAGTTCGTTCTGCCGGGCTGATCGGCGGCATTGAACTCGTGCCCCGGAAGAGCAGCCGGAAGCGTTTTGCCAAGGAATTGAAAGCGGGCGAGCGCTGCCGGGATTTCTGCATCGAGGAAGGCCTGGTCATGCGGGCCGTAGGCGACACAATGATCGTGGCGCCACCGTTTGTTACGAAAAATGCCCAGCTGGACGAACTGGTGGACAAGGCCTGGAAGGCCCTTGACCGGACCCAGCACGTCCTCGGCAAGTCGCGGGCCTAGTCGTTGCGGCGGTCTTTGGCCAGAGCGCCGGTCGAAGAGCACCCGGCGTCCTGGTACGTCGCCACTGCACGCGGTCTTGCCAGTCACGCGCCGCTTGATGGGGCAGCGTCCGCCGACGTCTGCGTTGTCGGGGCCGGTTACACGGGACTGTCCGCGGCGTTGCACCTGGCCGGGCGTGGCTATTCCGTGGTTCTCCTCGAAGCCCGAACGGTCGGCTGGGGCGCCTCAGGGCGCAACGGCGGCCAGATGGGCACCGGGCAACGGCGCGAGGAAGTCGAGCTGGAAGCCCGTTTTGGCCACGACACCGCACGCCAGTTGTTCCAGCTGGGGATCGCCGGGCGTGATCTGGTTAAAGACCTCGTTCGCCGTCATGACATCGATTGCGACCTGACGCCGGGGCAACTGCTGTGCGCGTCCAAACCGTCGCATTTTCCTGACCTCCTGCAGCGCGCGGCAAAGCTCGACCGGGATTACAGTTACCCGCACCAGCGAGTTCTGAGCCGCCAGCAAATGCGAGCCGTCGTGGACAGTCCCCGATACCACGGCGGCGTCATGGATTCCGGTGCGGCGCACCTGCATCCGTTGAACTACGCCCTGGGTCTCGCGCGTGCCTGCGTTGCGGCCGGCGTCCGAATTCACGAGAACTCGCGGGTCACCGGCTATTCGCGAACAGATCCTCTCGTTGTGCGTACGGATCGGGGCGAGGTCCGGGCCCGGTTCCTCGTTCTGGGCTGCAACGGTTACCTTGAAGGGCTTGAGCCACGCATCGCCAACCGGATCATGCCGATCAACAATTTCCTGCTGGCCACAGCGCCGCTGGGGCCGCAGGCGTCCCGCCTGATCGCCGATCCGGCCTGCGTGCACGACACGCTGTTCGTCGTGAATTACTTCCGGCTGTCTCCTGACGGGCGGATGATTTTCGGCGGCGGCGAGACCTATACCCGGACGTTTCCAGACGACATGAAGGACTTTGTCCGCCGGCACATGCTTCGGGTATTCCCGTGCTTGGCCGCCGCGCCGGTCGAATATGCCTGGGGTGGCACCCTGGCCATCTCCATGAACCGACTGCCCCATTTCGGGCGGCTTGCACCAAATATGTACTTCGCCCACGGCTACTCGGGTCATGGCGTGTCCACGGCAACGCTGGCAGGCCAGTTGATGGCCGAAGCCGTCGCTGGCACCGCCGAGCGCTTCGACGTACTGGCCCGGTTGCCGCCGCCGAGGTTCCCGGGCGGTACCCTGTTTCGCTGGCCGGGCCTCGTGCTCGGCATGCTGTGGTTCGCCCTTCGTGACCGCCTGTAGAGCGATGCATTCGGGGTCTTGGCATTTATACTCCCGCCGGGCAGACTCCGTTTACGCACGTTTTCAAATCAGGGGATTTTCAGTATGAATCGCGCCATCAGTTCGAAATTCGCCGCCTTGGGTGTCTTGGCGCTCGTTGCGGCTACGGGTACTGCGCAGGCGGAAGTGAGTTCGACGATCACCATCGCATCGGATTACGATTTCCGGGGAATAACGCAAAACGGACTGGACCCGGCCTTTCAGGCCAGCCTTGACTGGGAGGGCGAGAGCGGCTTGTACGCCGGACTCTGGGGCAGCAACATCGACTTTGGCGAGGACGGATTTGGCGCCCCGGAGGATGAAGACTACATCGCGCCCGTAGACCTGAACGTCGAGGTGGACCTGTATCTTGGTTACGCCGGGTCTATTACCGAAGACCTGGGCTACGACGTTGGCGCCACCTACTACAAGTATCTGGGTGACGATGACAATGGTCTCAACGATTTTGACTACTTCGAAGCGTATGCCGGAGTCGACTGGAAGATCCTCTCGACCAAGCTCTGGTACGCCTGGGACTACGGGAATTCCGGTGAAAGCGCCTGGTATCTGGAGGGCAACGCCGCCATTCCGCTGCCCCTGGAGTTCAGCTTTGACCTGCACGCCGGATACAACGGGGGCGACTACTGGGACACTCCGGAAGTCAGCTTTGGCGAAGAGTTCATCGACTGGTCCGTCGGCCTTTCCCGGTCTCTGGGTCGCTTCGATCTTGCGGTGAAGTACATAGACGGCAGCGATCTCAAGGACTACGACTGCTCGAGGTCAAGTGTTGAATGCCTCGACGACGTCTTCTCATCCGAGAGCAAGGTCTTTGCCAGCGTGTCCACCACGTTCCCATGGACTGACGAGGAGTAGGCCATTCAAGTCCCTCTGCGCAGGCCGCCCCTGGTTTGTGTGGAGGGGTTTGCGCGGAGGGGGCTGGCCCAGGTCGGACTAATTCCCGGACTTGGCCACCTGCATTTCCAGTGCCAGCCGGCGCTCCTGCCGGCGCATGTAAAACGCAGACAGCACCACCCCAAGGCCCACGATCGACACCATGATCGTGGCCAGGGCGTTGATGTCGGGGCTCACACCGAGCCGCACCTTGGAAAACACGACCATCGGCAGTGTGGTGGACCCTGGTCCCGCCACGAACTGGGATATGACGAGGTCATCCCACGAGAGTGTAAAGGCCAGTAGCCAGCCCGACAGGATGGCGGGCAGGATCAGCGGCAGGGTGATGCTGAAGAAGACCTTGGCCGGACGTGCCCCGAGGTCCAGTGCAGCTTCTTCCAGTGAATCATCGAAACTTGCCAGGCGGGACTGCACCACCACCGTGACATAGGCCATCGCGAAGGTGATGTGGGCGATCGCAATCGTGGCGAAACCGCGGCCCTTCGGCCAGCCAATCAGCTGCTCCAGAAACACGAACAGCAACAGCAGCGACAGTCCAGTGATCACCTCGGGCATCACCAGCGGGGCCGTGGTCATGCCCGACAGCAGGGTTCGGCCCTTGAACGGACCAAAGCGCGCCAGCACGAGGCCTGCGAGCGTTCCCAGGATTACCGCTCCCGTGGCGGTCACCGCCGCAACCTGAATGGACAGCCAGGCGGCACTCAGGATCTGGTCGTTGCTGAGCAATTCCCGGTACCACTTGAGCGTGGGGGAGTCGGCCGTATCCCAGACGGTTACCAGTCGGGAATTGTTGAAGGAGTACACGATCATCGAGAGGATCGGTATGTAGAGAAAGGCAAAGCCGAAAAACAGCGCCAGGCGGCGGAACCAGGTCTGCTTGTTCACTTCTTCGCTCCGGCCAGTTCCCGATTCTGGAAGCGCTGAAACAGCACTATCGGGACGACCAGCAGGAGAAGCATGGCGATCGAGACAGCGCTCGCCACCGGCCAATCCCGGTTCGAAAAGAACTCATCCGAGAGCACGCGCCCGATCATCAGTTGATCCGACCGGCCGAGCAGCGAAGGTATGACGTACTCACCGACCGCCGGAATGAATACCAGCAGTGATCCGGCAATCATTCCGGGGATTGACAGGGGCAATGTGATGCGCAGGAAGGACTTGATCGGTCCCGCGCCGAGATCAGCCGCCGCTTCCAGGAGCGTCAGATCATGCTTCTCCAGGTTGGAGTACAGAGGCAGGATCATGAACGGCAGGTAGGAATACACGATGCCGATGTACACGGAGAAATCGGTGTACATCATCGTGAACGGACCCAGGCCGACCAGGCCCAGGACCTGATTGATCAGGCCGTTCGTCTTGAGCAGGCCCACCCACGCGTAGACGCGAAGCAGGAATGATGTCCAAAAGGGCAGGATGATCAGCATCAGCCAGATGCCGCGCATAGTTGGAGTTGCTCGCGCAATCGCGTAGGACATCGGGTAGCCGATCAGCAGGCAGAACAATGTGGAAAATGCCGCGACCTTGACGGAATACAGGTAGGAATTGACGTAGAGCGAGTCCGACAGGAGAAACGCGTAGTTGCCGAGATTCAGATTCAGGGTATACGCCAGGTCACTGACCTTCTCGATCAGCGGGGCAAATGGCGGCATCGCCAGCCTGACCGTGGAAAAGGACAGCTTCAGGACGATGATGAAGGGCACGGCAAAAAACAGGAACAGCCAGAGATAGGGCAGGCCGATGACCAGGCGCTGGCCGGCCCAATGTTTACGAACGTACTGGGACCACCGTGGCGGCCCGTAGCGATAGAGCAGAGAGAAAATCAGGCCGAGCCGCCCGGCTCCCCAGCTGTCGATCGGCTGCTTTTGTGGCTGTCTTGCCTGGGAGTGGGCCATGAGAATGCTGCGCCGCTGATCGCCCTACTGGGGAAGTATCACCGGGCTCGACGCATCCCACGACAGCCACACCGTCTCATCCCAGGAAAGGCGCCGGTTGATTTGCCGGACGGTATTGGGCAGCGTTACCTGCACCGTCTTGCCGCTGTCGATCTGCACCAGATAGATTGACAGGTCCCCCATGTAGGCAATATCGCGGACCACGCCTTTCGCCCGGTTCTCCTTTGCGGAAGGCTCCTGACGCGAAATCTCGATCTTCTCCGGTCGGATAGCCGCCCACACGGCCGCACCGGGGGCTGAGCTGATACCGTGATCCACGTAGATCGTGCAGCTCAGTTCCGGTGCCTCAATGCGGACGAAATTGGGTTCGTCCTCGATCAGGCGCCCTTCGAACATGTTGACCGACCCGATGAAATCGGCCACAAACTTTGATGCTGGATACTCGTAGATCTCGGTAGGGCTGCCAACCTGCACAATTTCGCCACGGTCCATCACACCGATGCGCGTGGCCAGTGTCATGGCCTCTTCCTGGTCGTGGGTGACCACGACAAAAGTCACCCCCAGCTGTTCCTGAAGATTGATCAGTTCAAACTGGGTGGCCTGGCGCAATTTCTTGTCCAGCGCGCCGAGTGGTTCGTCGAGTAGCAGCAGCTTGGGCCGTTTAACAAGCGAGCGCGCGAGAGCGACTCGCTGCCGCTGCCCGCCAGAGAGCTGATGCGGCTTGCGGCGGGCCAGTTCCCCGAGTTTGACGATGTCCAGCATGTCGGCCACGCGCTGGTCGATTTCCTTGCGCGGCAGCTTTTCCTGCTCCAGCCCGAAGGCCACGTTCTTTTCCACTGTCATGTGGGGGAAGAGCGCATAGGACTGGAACATCATGTTCACAGGGCGTTCGTATGGCAGCGTGTCGGCCATGTCCTGGCCATCGATGAAAATGCGTCCGGACGACGGTGCCTCAAAACCGGCCAGCATGCGCAAGAGTGTGGTCTTGCCACAGCCCGAGCCGCCAAGAAGGCAAAAGATCTCGCCCTTGAAGACCGACAGCGAAACGTTATCGACTGCGACAAAGTCGCCGAAGCGCTTCGTCACATTTTCGATGCGAACGTACTCGTTGGTCTTGTCGATCGACCGCTGCGTCCCGTTATCGCCCTGCTTCTCAGACATGGGCTTGGGGCCCTTACTGTCCGGTCTTGAAGCGCGTCCAGCTGCGGGTTAACAAACGGGTGAACTCCGTTGATTCCGCCAGATCAGGTACCAGCTTGGTCTTGACCTCGGCTGTCGGGTAAATGCCCGGGTCGTTGAGTACTTCTTCACTAACCAGGCCGTACGATGCCGCATTACTGTTGGCAAAGTTGACATAGTTGGAGTTCTTGGCTGCCACGTCAGGCCGCATAAGGTAGTCAATGAACAAGTAGGCATTCTTCACGTGCTTGGCATCTGCCGGAATGGCCAGCATGTCGAAGAACATCACGGCGCCTTCGTTCGGAATGGCGTACTTGATGGTGATGCCATTGTCGGCCTCGACGGCCCTGTCCCTTGCCTGCAACACGTCGCCGCTCCAGCCAAGTGCCAGGCAGATCTCGCCATTGGCCAGGTCTTCAATGTACTTCGAGGAGTTGATGTACTTGATGTTGGGGCGGATCGCAGTCAGGACCTTTTCCGCGGCGGCGAGGTCATCGGGATTCTCACTGTTGGCGTCCTTGCCAAGGTAGATGAGTACGGTGCCTACGACCTCAGACGGGGCATCGAGAATGGCAACGCCACAAGACTTGAACTTCGACACCACTTTCGGATCGTAGAACATCGCAAAGCTGTTGATCGGGGCGTCAGGCATTGCCGCGGCGATCTTGTCAACGTTGTAGCCGACGCCGGACGTGCCCCAGAGGTAATTCACCGAGTGCTCGTTGCCCGGATCGTGGAGCGCAACGCGCTGGGTAATCTCGGGGTCCATGTTCTTCAGGTTGGGAAGGCGGGCGGGGTCGAGCTTCTGGAATACGCCGGCCTTGATCTGGCGCTCAAGAAAGGACGCCGAGGGAACGACGATGTCATATCCCGTGCTTCCGGCGAGCAATTTGGTCTCCAGTACTTCGTTGGAGTCGAAGACGTCGTACTGGACCTTGATGCCGGTTTCCGCGGTGAAGTCCGGAATTACGGACTCGTCGATGTAATCGGACCAGTTGTAGACGTTGAGGGTTTTTTCCTCATCGGTGTCGAGGGCAGTGGATGATGCTGCCGAGCCACCCTGCGGGGCGGCCTGATCTGCAGGCTTCTGGCCACAGGAGGCTACCAGTAGTGCCAGGGCGGCTGTCGTCAGAGCCCTTGAGACAAGGACCCGGACTTGAATCGGCTGACCAGCGAAAATAATAGATACCGGATGCGGCATGGTTGTTCTCCCGAATATCACGAACAGGAAAGATATTGTGCCTCCGTTATATACCAGGTCTGGTGACCTGAGAAGTCTGCATAAGCTTGGCGAGGCGCGAGAGAGGCAGGGCGGAAGCGACGGGAAGCCGCTTCCGCCCTTTCGGGATCAGATCCTGGAGGCGTAGATGCCCCAGAGCTTCGCCACGGGGGCGGCGCCTTCGCCCTTGACCTGGGCGAAAGCCTTGCGCGCTTCGGCGCCGTTTTTGAGCTGAACCTGGCAGCGGCCAACCAGCATCCAGACCTCGTCCGGGTTCGCGCCTTTCTGAATCGCGCGTTTGCCTGCCGCCACGGCCTTGTCGGCATGCCCGTAGCTCAGCAGCACCTCGCCCAGCAGCACTTCGTCCCGGCCGGCCTTCGATGACGTGGCTGTCTGGGTGAGCTGCGCGAGCAGCGGCTTTTGGGCGGCCGCTTTCTTGCGCGCGTCAGCCAGGATGCGCTGGCTGCGAGCTTCTTCCTTGGGGCCAAACGCCTTGTTGGTATAACCGCGCTCCATGATCGCAACAGCTTCCGCAGGCAGTCCGGACTGGATGGCGACAATAGCGGCTTCGTTATAAATGTCGGGTTTATCCATCAGGTCCAGTTCGCCCATGAGGCGATAGACGTTGAGTGCGGTACGGTCATCGCCCGATGCCTGCCGGCGCAGTTCGCTGGAAAGCAGCCGCCAGTTGTCCTGGGTCGGATAAAGTCGCACCAGGGTCTGCGTTGTGTCGTTAACGCCCTTGGTGTCACTCAGATTACCGTAGGACTTCAGCAGTATCCGCAGCCAGTTTTCCTCCGGCTTCCCGGCCACGCGAATGGCATTGCGAACAGAGGTCACGGCAGCCTTGTCGTTGCCTGACATCTGGTAAGCCTGGCCAAGCATGGCCTGCATGGGCGCATCCCGTCCGCCCGTGGCCTTCAGGTAGACCGTGGAATACTCGATGACCTTATTCAGATTCCGTGGTGACTGGAAATTTAGCTGCGCGAGTTGCTTTACCCTGTCGTTGACTTTGTTGGCAGGCAACTGACCGGAGTTCAGGCTGCGCTCGTAAGCTGTAGCTGCGGCCGCGTAGTTGCGCTGCTTTAGATAAATGAAGCCGTAGGTTTCACTGACTTTCAGCTGTTCCAGTGCGGACTTGCCGGACACCGCGTCGGCGGTCTTGGCGCTGGCCAGGGCCTGCGAGTACTGGCCCTTGTTGGCGGCCGCGATGGCTGCCGCCAGCGGGTCGCCGACTTTCTTGCTGACTGAATCCGCGGCAAACGCGGAGGTCGGCATCAACAGGTTGCCGATGGCGAGACTGGCGCCCACGGACAGCGAAATGATGAGCAGGAAATTTTTCAGCATGTCCGACCGTCCTTGATACAACTAGAGCTGGCCCGCGTAGATTGACCAGAGCTGCGCCAGCTGGGCAAACTCCGGTGACTTGACCGTTTCGAAGGATTTCACCGCATCAGCGCCGTTACCCGTGAGGATATACGCCCGGCCGAGTGACAGGGTGGCCTCGTCGATATCCTTGACGCCGCCTTTGCTGATGCCGCGCTGGATCGCCTCCAGGCCTTTCGCTGGTTGATCGTAGCTCAGCAAGGCCTCTCCTAGCCGCACATCCGCCTCGCCAGCCTTGGCGGCGAGGGCTTCTTTTTCGAACTGGCCCAGTGTTTTCTCGTCTGATTTTGCCTGACGCTGCGCCTCGGCGCGGAGGGTCGCGCTCCTGGCCTTGTCGCCACTGGTCTCAAGAATGCCTGTGGCGTAGCCCTTTTCCATGAACTTCCGCGCCTCGCCCGGTGAACCCCGCTGAATGGCCACGGTGGCAGCTTCTGTAAAATCGTCGGCTTGAGCCATGGCGTCGACCTGGTACATCAGCCGAAAGACCTGCAGGATCTGCCGGTCCTTGTTGGCCGTCCTGGAGAGCTGTGCCTGCGTCAGAGTCACCCAATGCTCTTTCCGGGGGTAGTAGCGCACCAGATCCATGGTCGCCTCAATGGTGCCCGGATCATTTTTCAGCTTGGAGTTTGAACTCTGCAGGACCAGCAACCAGTTCTCGTCCGGCTTCTGCCCGGCGGCCTTCGTCAACGAGACCGCCTCCTTCATGTAATTCGCAGCTTCGCCAAAATTGTCACTGAAGTAGGCTGCCTGGCCGACCAGCCCGAGCATCAACGGATCGCGCGTGCCGGTAGCCTCGAGCCAGCGCTTGCCGTACTCACCGGACTTGTTGAGATCGCGCGGCTGGGCCTGCAGAAACAGCTGGGACAGTATTCGCAGGCGGTCGCTGACCTGTTCGGGAGGCAGCAGGCCGGACTCAAGGCCCCCCTCGTAGGCCTTTGCCGCGGCGCTATATTTCTGCTGCTTCACCGCGATGAAGCCTCCGAGTTCGTCGATCTGGAACTGATCAAAGGCGGTCTTTTCGCTGACCGCGTCAGCTTTCTGCAATTCGACCTCTGCCTCGGGGTACTTGCCGGCGTTGGCCAGTTCCAGGGTGACCTGTAGTGGCTTTAGAACCTTGGGGCTGACCTTGGGGGCATCCGGTTTCTTCGCGGCTTGCGCCTCGGAAATCGGGCCAAGCGATGCCGCGATTCCGGCCAGCAGCGAAATTGCCAGCAGCCATGTCGCCCGTGTTGATTTTGCCATGCTCAATTCTCCGCGAGGCCTGTAATCGGCAAGCAAAAGATCCGCGTCAAGCTGAATGTTCCGCCGACCGACTGAATAGGCACTGAATACTGTCCGGGCTGAACGTAGCCCTGGCGCACGACGCCCGGATCTACAGCGGCGGTGCGCGCGGCGCGAAGCCTTTTACTCGAACTGCTCGTCGCCGATCAAGCCCATCTTCTCGATCCGGTTTCGCTGGGCGCTGGCCATGACCTGCGCAACCGAGTCGTATTTAGCCCGGGCGTCCGGTCGTATGGCCACCTGGGGCTGCGGCACCTTTTTCGACTCGATTTTGAAGTAACGCTCGAGGGTGGCGAGATTGGGCACGGGCGTTTCGTTCCAGATAATCGTGCCGTCGTAATCAATTGTGATCGTAATCAGCTCCGGTTCCACTTCCGGCGGCGTGTTGTCCGGTGGCGGCATATCAAGCTTCACCGCGTGCGTCATGACCGGCAACGTGATGATCAGCATGACGATGAGCACAAGCATCACGTCGATCAACGGCGTGGTGTTCATCTCCATCATCGGCGCGCCTTCGCCGCCTCCTCCGCCTACCGACATACTCATCGATTAGTCCTTTGGATCTGAATTGGCACGGGCAGCTAGCGAGGCCCGCCGCGATTCGGCTCCGATATGAAGCCAACCTTCTGGATGCCGCCCTTGCGCAACTGGAGGATCACCCGCCCCACGTGCTCGTAACGCACGTTACCGTCGGCGCGGACGTGAATTTCCGGCTGGGGTACGATCACGGCGGCTGCGCGGATCAGGTCGGCCAGCACCTGCTGGTTTGGAACGCGCGATTCCTTCCAGTAGAGGTTGCCGCGCTGGTCGATCGCCACCGTTATGTTTTCCGGCTTGGTCACGGTGGCGATGTTGGTTGCCTTGGGCAGTTCGAGTTTCACCGTCTTCGTGATCACGGGAATTGTGATCAGAAAGATGATGAGCAACACGAGCATGACGTCCACCAATGGCGTGGTATTAATGGCGGACAGTATTTCTTCGTCGCCGCCGCCCTCCGCCTTGACATTCATGCCCATGATGCTGCTCCAGTTGATCCCACAGACTTACTTGTGAGCAGTCTGCTTGCCACTGCCACTGCCACTGCCGCTGCCGCTGACCAGCGTTGCGTACAGGTCATTCGTGAAGTAACGGAACTGATCAAGGATGGCCTTGTTTCTGCGCAGCAGCCAGTTGTAGCCGAGCACCGCGGGCACGGCAACGGCCAGACCGATGGCAGTCATGATCAGTGCCTCACCGACCGGGCCCGCGACCTTGTCGATGCTGGCCTGGCCCTCGACGCTGATAGTAATCAGCGCGTGATAAATGCCCCACACCGTGCCGAACAGACCAACGAACGGGGCGGTGGACCCGACCGAGGCCAGAAACGACAGACCGCGCTGCACGTCGTTGTTCATGCGATCGACATTCTGCTGAAGCTTGCCGCTGATCCACTCCGCCAGCGGAACCGCCTCGGTAAGCTTTCCCTCGTGGTGGTCGCGGGCGTGGATGCCGCTCTCAACCATGGACCGGAAGACGTTGCCCTTACCGGTGAGCTTTGGCAGCCCGTCGCTCAACGATTTGACCGTCCAAAACTGCCCGCTGGCCTGCTTGGCCTGTCGGAGAAGTTGCGCCTGCTCCCACAGCTTGGTCAGGATGATGAACCAGGAGTACAGGGACATCAGCACCAGGATGACCAGCGTGCCTCTGGAAACGAAGTCACCCTGTGCCCATAAGGCCTCGAGGCCGTAGGGATTCGCCGCTTCGCCGACGTCCAGGCCGGTGTCGACTGGCATATCCTCCACTGGGACGAGGTCGAGCAGGCCCGGATCTTCGGAAAGTGCGCCATCCATCGGCGCCGCATTCGGGTCCAGTGCGCCGTCCACAGGAACCGTGCCCTCGGGAATGGACAACTCCATTTCCGCATCCGTGTTCTGTGCCAGCTGAATGTTCTCGCCTGCCATAGCTCGCCTACCTTAAGTGTTATTCCGGGACATCCCGGGGCTTTAAAAAATCAACCCTCAATCTTGAACGTAACCCTGACCGAGTGCCATATCGTCACTGGCGCACCATCTTCGGTGCCTGGCGTGAACCGCCAGGCGCGCAATGCATGCTTCAGTGCCGCCTCATCGAGTCGCGAAAAGCCGCTGCTCGTCTTGACCTTGCCGTCTTGAACCTTGCCGTCGGGCCCGACCAGTACCTGCAGTACCAGGGACCCTTCTTCGCCCAGCCGACGTGAGGTCGGCGGGTAGTCGGGCTGGAAGCGGCGTTTGAATTTCGGGTCGATCGCCGGGGCCTTCTTGACGACCGCCTTCGGCGGTGGTGCTACCGGCTTTGTGCTTTGGGTTGCCGTCAAGGCCTTGGTGGGTGCCTTGGATACCGGCACATCGACGATAAAATCCGGTGGCGGCACGTACGGTGGCGGAGTTTCAAGGGCGGGGGGCGGCGGTGGCGCCTCATCCTCCTGCGTGATTTCCTCGATAATATCCGCCTGGATGATCATCGGCGGAAGGGCGATATTGACCTTGCTCAGGCTGTTGACGAGCGCCCACACGAGCAGCACATGAAACGCGGTGATGACGATCAATACGGTCGTATTGCGACCGCCGCGGCCCAAGCCCGTATCAAAGGTGCTATCCATGACTACTCTTCAGGGCGTCTGTTCTGTTCGATTAACCATCGTTACGCCAGCTCCCACTAAGGACTCCGAGCGCGACCGTAACTTAAGTTGTGCCGGCTTCTTTAAGGGCCGCTCGGCCGGCAAACTTTCTGCCTGCTGCGGGACCAGCTCCATGTGGGACGGGATTCCCCCCTCGGCCCAACGGCGCCAAATTTACCCGATCTTCCTCGTGATTGCACACTGGCCTGGCGCCCGGACCGGGCAAATCTGGGTCCTGCGCACTGAATTTCGGGCACTTGATCACCGCACTCAATTGGAGTGCCGGGCCGCCAGATAGTTTCCGGCGCGCCGGGGTGGTGCGCCCGCGGTGGCACTGGAACAATGGCGTCAGGGCGGGCATGAGCCCAGGGAGGCAGTTGTGCGACATATTCTCGTTACTTCGGTGGTGCTGGCCGGTTGCGCAGCCGGTTTCGTGGGCGGTTGCGCCGCCGCACTGGATAAGAGTGTGGACTTCGATCGTCATCGTTATAGCCAGCTTGTTCAGCCGTTCGACCGGCCCAATGAGATCTACTTCGACGTGATTTTTGGCGCAGATTTTCCCGCTGATGACCCTGTCGCAGACCAAAGTCGCGCAGCGTGGCTCGACGCATGGCTGCAGCAGCGGCATCTGTGCCCGGCGGGTTACGA
>JAQBGF010000114.1:0-3408 GCA_032122615.1 Gammaproteobacteria bacterium
CGGTCCGAGACATCTTGACTAAGGTGAAACGGCGGTTCGACTGTGGTCCATTGGCTAAGCCGGCATTCTCCATGTGTGGATGCCCCCGTTTATGCAAGTGGTTTTTTGAACGGTTCGAGCATGTGATCGGGTGCTTCCATGTGTCAGGCCTTCAATGTGCGGCGTTGATATTGGCCGCTGGCCGGTATGGTGATGCGCGGATCTGGAGCAGATCATTTGGGCGAGCTCGAGGGCTCTTGGGGAATGACTGCTTTTCCGGACCCGGATCTGATCGATCATGTGCCCTTACTGTTCGGCGACCTCCTCACACACCCGACGGACCGGGATGAAACGGCACGCTTTCAGCGATCACGCCGTTGCCACCGCCGGTTCTCGGTAAGGCTCCTGTTTCGTCATCATGGCCCACAGACTGCGCGCCATCTTGTTGGCCAGCGCGATGGCCACCAGCATGCGTGGTTTCCTTGCCAGCATGCGGGCGAGCCAGGAGCCCTCTCGCGCCCCCTTGCGCACGGCCCAGCGCACCACCGCCATCGCGCCGATGATCAGCAGTCGTCGTATGTCGCACTGGCCCATCTTCGACGTTCTCCCAAGCCGCTGTTTGCCCCCCGTCGAGTGCTGACGGGGCACGAGGCCGAGCCAGGCTGCGAAGTCCCGGCTGCGCCGGAACGTCTCCATTGGCGGCGCGAAAGTCTCCACCGCCATGGCGGTGACCGGCCCGACGCCCGGCATGGTCTGCAGCCGGCGCGTCGTCTCGCCCTCGCCGGCCGCCACCCGCAGGCGTTTCTCGAGATCCTGAACCCGCGCGTTCAGCGCGGCGATCTGTTCGAGGTACACGGTCCCCAGCTCGCGGACGGCGCCGGGCAGGCCGCCGTTCTCCGCGGCAATCGCGTCGGCCAGGCGCTTCAGGTGCGCTGTTCCCTGCGGCGCCACCACTCCATGTTCGGCGAGGTGACCCCGCAGCGCGTTGATCAGCTGCGTGCGCTGGCGCACCAGCAAATCCCGCGTCCGGAACAGCATGGCCCGGGCTTGCTGGGCCTCGGTCTTCACCGCAACAAAACGCATCGTCGGGCGTGACGCCGCCTCGACGATCGCCTCAGCGTCGGCCGCATCGTTCTTCTGCCGCTTCACGAACGGTTTCACGTAGACCGGCGGGATCAGGCGGACGGAATGGCCGAGCTTCTCGATCTCCCGGCCCCAGCCGTGGGCGGTCGCGCAGGCCTCCATTGCTACCAGGCAACGTGGCTGCGCGGCGAAGAACGGCAGCAACCGGTCGCGCGACAGCTTCTTGCGGAACGCGACCGAACCGTCCTGCGTCGCATTTGGCTTGCCTCCCGTGACGTTAAAGCAACCGAAGGCGGCTTTCCAAGCAATTTCTGTTTCCGGTCCGCGTGTGGTGCTGCGTGCCGGCCAGATAGCACGACAAAACAGGCCGATCCGACGGTTTAAGGCATCTCTCGACGCGTTTTCGGAGTACCTGTTTAGCCTGCGCCCTCGGTTTGAGGGCTCATGGTCAACTGTTCGACGATAAGATCGACGAACGAGGTTCCGGTCTGTTGGCAGGTTGCTGCGAGCGAGGTGAGGATCTCCCATGTCCGCGCGCCGGCTTCGGTCTTGTTCCCGCAGGAGAGTTTGCGGCTGATCACGGCTGGCCGGAGCTGGCGTTCCGCCAGGTTGTTCGTGGCGTCGACCTCGGGATGATCCAGGAACGTAAAGAGGTGATCGCGCTGTTTGGCGATCCTGAGGCGGACGCGGTCTTCGAGCCCGGTGCGGGGCGTGGCGAGCAGGCGGTCGGCATTGGCCTCGAGCGCTGCGCGCATTGCGGCGACCCGATGGTCGGGCAGGTCGGGCATCACAGCTTTCAGCGCCATGGCGCCGGTCAGCAAGCTCCGCAGGTCCGCGAGGTATTCAGACCCGGCGGCAGCGCCATCAAGCGCCTCGCCGATCTTCCTGAGGTGATGCGCATAGCATTTCTGCTGCACGGGCGTCAGGTCGTCGTAGATGTTGAGACAATCGCTGACCAGCACGCCCTGGTAGCCGCCCAACAATGCCTCGGCCGCGGCCTTGGTCCGTGACGGCACGATGCTGTAACAGGTGCCGGCGCGGTTGGTCATGACCCAAAGGCTGGCTCCCGGTCGGCCCACATACCAGCTCGTCTCGTCGGTATGCAGCACCGGTCCCGCCTTGACCCGGCCTTGCAGCGCGTCGTGCGCAGGCGCCAGCCTATCAGCCATGCGCGCGAGCGCCTGGGAAAGGCCGCCGGGGCTGAGCTTCAAGCCGAGCAGGGTATCGAGAACCGAGCAGGTCTTGCGCATGGTGAGCCCCAGACCCTTGTTGAGCGCCGCCGCGATCGCCAGCGCGCGGGGTCCGAGATGGGTCGAGGCCGCTCCGCGGGCCGTGGAGATCTGGAGCGGATGCGTCGAGGCCCCTCTCGCCCCACACCCGCAACAACGGTTGTGGTGTGTGGTCAGGCGGATGATCTCCGGGGCCGCGGGCGGGACTTCGATGATGGCCTGATCGAAGACCTCATCGCTCGCCGGATCGAGCGCAGCCCCGCAGCCCGGACACCGCTCCAGCGGCACATCGATCCACCGGTCCACGTCATCGTCGTCCGGACGGATGCGGAATGCCCCGTCGTGCCCACCCTTGCGACCGGGGCGCTTCGGCGAACTGGCGCGCTTCGCGTCCTCACGGGCAAAGGGCGCCGCGCCCCGCATCGCGCGGCGCTCAAGCTCTTCGAGCCGGCCATCCATCCCGGAAAGGCGTGCCTCCAACTCAGCAATGCGCTCAGCCTGCCGTTCGGCAAGAGCAACCAGATCGGCTTTGTCCAGGGCTTCAAGCTCGGATCGCTTCATCCAAATGGTGAATCACGATCTTGATTCCAGCACAACAAAAAACACACTATATGGGACGCTAAACAGGTACTTTTCGGACACACCTTTCCTGTCACCAGCGTTGGATTTAGCCGATCTGGGCGGGTTTCTGGTCATGTGCACCCTGTTGCGGCAGGCGGATCGCGCAGCCCGTTGATCAGGCCAAGAATCCCGGCGAACACCTGCCGCGGCAGTGCGGCCTCAGCCATCTGGAAGATGGCGTAGCGGCCATGGCGCACCAGCCGCGCGCCGGTCTTGATCAGGCGTTCGCGCAGCGAGGTCAGCGACCACCGCTCGATCTCGTTGGGCGTTGCCAGCGTCCGCAGGAAGTTCGCCAGGTTGTAGGCCAGCGCGTGCAACTGGAGCCGGACAGCGTTTGCCGAAAACCGCATGCAGGAGAGCCGCGTCCATTTGAGCGCGTACTTGCCCTCCTTGATGTGCTGCTCGGCTGTGCCCCGTTCGTTGTAGAAGGCCAGCACCCGCTCATTGGGCAGGCTGCGATTGGTGACAATGAAGCCCACGCGCGGGAACAACTCAC
>JAQBGF010000115.1:0-2893 GCA_032122615.1 Gammaproteobacteria bacterium
GCCTGCGACGGTGTCGTCTGTTCGATGTCCGTCGCTCCCACCGCAACGATAGCAGCAACCTACGGCAGGCGTAAACGCGTTCGCCCGGCTCACGGCGAATTGTCCGGGCAGCGTACGCGAATGCGCTGGCGCATGTCAACGGCGGTCGGATTCCAGGCCACGGTGGCGGTGCAATAGCAGGCCAGTGAGGGTACGAGGTGACGCCATGGAGCGGGGCCCGATCGGGCCCCGCTCCATGGCGTTGGGCTGGTTCGAATCAGGGAGTGGTGATCTCGCCGGGATCGGGGGCGACGCTCTCGGTGGCTTGGTTTTGCGCCGCCCCGGCGGTGATGTGGCGGCGGCCTGCGGACTGCTTGAGACGATAGCTGTCGCCGTTCATGGTCAGAATGCTGACGTGATGGGTGAGCCGGTCGAGCAGCGCGCCGGTGAGCCGTTCT
Source organism: Gammaproteobacteria bacterium (assembly GCA_032122615.1). GTDB lineage: Bacteria > Pseudomonadota > Gammaproteobacteria > Steroidobacterales > SHZI01. Next base: position 438 of record JAQBGF010000115.1, read on the forward strand.
GACCCCAGCACCTGCGTCCAGTCCTCGAAGGGCAGGTTGGAGGTGACGATGGTCGAGCCCCGCTCGTAGCGTTGGCTGAACACCTCGAACAGCAGCTCGGCGCCGGTCTGGGAGAGCGGCACGTAGCCGAGCTCGTCGATGATCAGCAGCTTGGTCGCCTGCAGATCGCGCTGCAGCTTGAGCAGGCGTCGCTCGTCGCGCGCTTCCATCAGCTGGCTGACCAACGCGGCGGCGGTGGTGAACGCGACCGTGAACCCCTTCTGGCAGGCCGCCAGGCCAAGGGCGAGGGCGACATGGCTCTTGCCGGTGCCGCTGTTGCCCAGTGCGATGATGTTCTCGCGACGTAGGAGGTACTCGCAGCGGGCGAGTTCCATGACCAGCATCTTGTTCAGGCTGGGGATGGCGGCGAAGTCGAACGTGTCGAAGCTCTTCACGGCCGGGAACCGGGCCGCCCGGATACGCCGCTCCACCGTGCGGCGCTCACGGTCGATCAGCTCGAGCTCGATCAGCCGCAGCAGGTAGCGTGGATGATCGACACCGTCGCGGGCGCACTCTCGAGCCACCTTCTCATAGTCGCGCAGCACCGTCGGCAGCTTCAGCTGCTTGAGATGGTGGGCCAGCAACAGCTGCGGCGTGCCGCTCATGGTGCCCGTCGGCATCGTGTCGGGGGCGGTCATGCCGCCAGCACCGCGTAGTCGGCCGCCGAGGTCGTCTTCACCGCCGTCTGCGGCAGATGCGGATAAGCCGCCAGATCGAGTCGGGCGGGGCGCCGTTCGAACCGTGCCAGCGCAATCAGCTTGACCGCATCGAAGCCGATGGCGCCGAGCCGGATCGCCTCGGTCACGGCGAACGTCACGATCTCCCGCGGCATCGCCTCCAGCAGCCGCAGCACCTGGATGAACTCGCGCTTGCCCCGGTTGCCCATGCGGGCTTCCAGCATGTGGCGCAGATGCTGGAACACCTCCGGCAGATCCCAGCCTTGCAACGCCGCCGCCTGGTCGAGCGCGTTCGGCTTGGTCTCGATCAAAGCCAGATAGTGCAGCGGATCGGCGATGAACGCGCCCTCGGCGTAGGAGCGCGGGTGCCGGGCGACCACGCCGCCCGCACACAGGATCACGACCTCGGCGACGAAGCCCTTGACCACGACCTCCTGGAAGCCGTAGCGCGTCGGCACCGAGTAATCGTTCGAGCGGTAGCGCACCAGCGCCGTCGACGAGACCCGCGCCGCCCGCTTCTCGCACGGCTCCAACGGCACCGCCGGCAGCTCGCGCAGCGCCGCCACATCGGCGGTCAGCCGCTCGCCAATGGTCGCCGCGTGCCGGCCGGCACGGTCGTTCTGACGAGCGCGGCAGTGCGTCGCCAGCATGGCATTCAGCTCGTCAAAGCTCGCCGCGCTCGGGATCGGCGTCATGAAGTTGGTGCGGGCGTACTTCACCAGCCCTTCGACCTTCCCCTTGTCGTTGCCCTTGCCGGGGCGGCCGAACCGGTCCTGGAACAGATAATGGCTGACCAGCTCCGTGAAAGCGCGCGTGCGCTCGCGCTTGCCGTCGCCGCAGATCTTCGCCACCGCGAGCTTGAGGTTGTCGTAGAGCAGCGACAGCGGCACCCCGCCGAAGAACGCGAACGCCGACACATGGCCGTCCAGGAAAGCTTCGGTCGTCTCCCGGGGATAGGCCTTCACGAAGCAGGCGTCGGACTGCGGCAGGTCCAGACAGAAGAAATGCAGCTTCTGCCGCACACCGCCGATCACGCCGACCGCCTCGCCGAAGTCCACCTGCCCATGCCCCGGCGGATGCGCCAGCGGCACGAACGTCTCCCGCCCACGTGCCCGGCAGATGCGGACATGGTCCTTCACCACCGTGTAGCCGCCGGCAAAGCCATGCTCGTCACGCAGCCGCTCGAAAATCCGCTTGGCCGTATGCCGCTGCTTCACCGGCGCAGACCGATCGCCGTCCAGGATCGCATCGATCACCGGCAGCAGCGCACCCAGCTTCGGCTTCGCCACCGGTGCCGTCCGCGTGTAGCCCGGCGGCAGCGAGAACCGGCACATCTTCAACACCGTCTCGCGACTCAGACCAAATACCCGCGCCGCCTCCCGGCGGCTGTTGCCTTCGATGAACACAAAGCGCCGAACGGCGGCGTAGACCTCCACAGCAAACATCCCCGGCCGCCCCCCAAAAAGGAAGCAGCCTAACCAATGGCCGGATTTTACTCCGCCACGCTCAGCACCACGCCGGCGTTCCTGTGGCCTACTTTGTCACCGCCGCGCACATCCAGGAGCAGCGGCTTCGCGATTATCAGGAGTCGGTGAACTTCCTTCGGTTCAACGGCTTCGACGTGCTCTGTCTGCAGCACGAGTTCGGGATCTATGGTGGCCGATCAGGAAGCCATATTCTGGCGATGCTTCGTGACGTCAACCTCCCTGTCGTGACAACCTTGCATACCATCTTGCAGGA
>JAQBGF010000116.1:0-10489 GCA_032122615.1 Gammaproteobacteria bacterium
TGCTTCAGGGGCTCGACCAGCATCGCAATGATGATCCGGTCGATAAAGGAGAAGATGAAGGCGATGACGAGAATGGCAACCACATACCAGGCAAGCCCGGACGCTGGCCACGGCGCCGTGGTCGCCTGCGGCTCGCGCGACGGACGTTGACCCTGCATGTGATTCCCCCGAAGTGCGCGAGGAGGATAGCGACTCACTCAGCTAAGGCCAAGCCAGCACTCCAGGTGGATACGGCCAGCCACCAGCAGGCGGCCAGGAGCAGCAATGCGCCGACCCCGGAAATCACCTGCACACGATGCGACTGCAGCCAGCGCGGACGGCGCAAATCAAAGGCGGCGCCGGCGAACAGCCCGGCAATGAACCCGGTGAGGTGGGCTACCGCGTCGGTCTGGGCGTCACCGGTCCCGATATAGGCCAGCAGCACTGCCGCGCCAATCAGGGGTGCGTAACGTCGTGCCCAGCCCGACGCGCTGTGGCTTTGCGCACGCCACAGTAGTGCAGCCACCAGGCCGAGCGCGGTGAACACGGCAGTCGATGCGCCGATTGCCCGGTGAGTCGGTGGCAGCAAGGCGAGATCCAGCGCGTTGCCGGCACCAGCCGCCAACAGGATCATCGCCCAGGCGACACCAGAACCCAGGTACCTGCCGGCGCAGCCGCCGAAGACGGCCCCGAAGAACAGGTTCGCGATCAGGTGCCCAGCATCGCCGTGCAGGGTCAGGGCGGTGACGACGCGCCACCACTCGCCGTCACGCACGGCGGCGCCGTCGAGCGCTCCCGCCTGCAGCCAGTCCACACCGAAGGCGACGCGCCCCTGCGCCAGAAAGGCCACGACCAGCACGAGCAGGTAGGCTGCGACGCCGGGCCACCCGTTCCTGTCCGGTGATAACAGGGAGCCCGCCGGGCGCCGGCGATTTTCAGCCGCGTAGAGCCCGAGTTGATCGCGGGCCCATTTGGCATGCTCGGCAGGCACGAGCAGCAGGGTGGCATTGCGCGGACCGTCCGCGATCAGATGGGGTATGCCGAGGGCCCGGAGCACCAGGGCCTGCTCATCGCACTCCCAGCGGCGCGGGGACTCGCAGACAATGGTCCAGTCTTCAGCGTGCACACCCACAACGACGACCAGCCGGCCTCAGGAGCCGTGCTTGCTCTTAAGGTACGTGGCCAGTTCGGCGAGGTCTGCCACGGCGGCGAGTCCTATGGTGACACCTAAAATCGAGACGTGCCGTCGCAGGTTCTTGCCCATGCTCAGCCTTCCTTGTCTGGCGTTACTGGCTGGTGTGATTCGGAAATCGTGGCGGTCTGCCACTCGTGATCGGCCGCGACAAAATCCCGGACGGCCGCAACGACACGCGCGTACAGCGAACCCGCGGCAAGCTGGTCCACGTTGGCCGCCAGCTGCGGCACCCAGCCGGCCAGATGCCGGCCGGAAAAATCGGCCTGGGCGAGCTGGAATGACAATGCGTCTGATGGCTCAGCGGCTTGCGCCTCGCGGAAGCACAGGTAGTGCATGAACTCGAGCTGGACGGACAGATGATCCGGCTGCCAGGCAAACCTCTCGTCCAGCACGTAGCCGAAATAGTCATAGAAGCGCACGACTTCCTCGCGAGTGCCCGCGCGCTGGCCGGTCTGCAGATCCTCGCGAATCGGCGCCGGTGGTCCCTGGCTGCCCACCTCGAACAAGCCGCTGTACTCGGACCGCAGCCGCGGAAGCTCCGCGCCGGCGACCTCGATCAACAGCGGATCGAGTGCCCGGGCGTGCGGAACAGATTCGCCAAGTCCGGCGCGCTCACGGAGGGCGGGGCGCGGGTCCACCTCGTGGGGCGAGGCGACCAGCTCGGAGCAGGCTGCATAGCACAGGCAGCGCAGAGCCGCGGTCGCCGAAGCCTCGCGGTCGCTGACCTGGCGGGGTGGCGTCGTTAGGGCCGGCGTGCCGACCGGCTGGTCTATGTGCATGTACTGGTCCCACGAACCCGGCGGGCGGGCGTCTGGCAAGATACCCCGGTGATCTCCTACGCGGAAGCACTTCAGATCCTTAAGACCAGCGCTCGGGCACTTCCCCGCCGGGTGCTGCCACTGTTGGAGGTGGCCGGCTCGGTCACGGCGGCAACCCTCACGGCACGCCTGTCGGTGCCCGGCTTTGCCAATGCGGCCATGGACGGTTTTGTCCTGGACGCTGCTGCAACCCGTACCGCCTCGCCCGAGACCCCGGTCCGGATTGCGATTTCGGGAGTGATCGCCGCTGGCGCTCCAACTCCACCTGGCCAGGGTGGAATGGCCTGGGAAATACTCACTGGCGCCCCGGTGCCGCCCGGGCTCGATGCGGTCGTGCCGCTGGAGCGGGTCACACGGGTCGACGACCTGATTGGCGGACAGGCGACAGTGCTGATCACCGAACCCCTGGAGCCCGGGCAGAACATCCGTCAGTGCGGGCAGGACTTCGTGCAGGGACAGCCCATCGTGGTCGCCGGCACGCGCCTCGCGCCCCATCACCTCATGGCCCTCGCCGCCGGCGGCGTGGACGAGGTACCGGTAGCGCCGACGCCCCGGGTTGCCGTGCTGACCACCGGCAACGAACTCGCCACGCACGGCGCGGAACTTGCGCCCGGCCAGATCCGCGACGCCAACGGCCCCTACCTGCGGGCACTGCTGCGGATGCTCGGCGCGAATATGACGACGATGGCGACGTCCAGGGACCAGGCAAACGAACTGCGGACGCAGTTGGCCGCGGTGGCCGGTACCGTCGACATCGTGCTGACCACGGGCGGCGTTTCGGCCGGACGGCTTGACCTGCTTCCGGCAGTCGTGCGTGAGCTCGGTGGCGAGATCCTGTTTCACAGGGTCGCGATTCGCCCCGGCAAACCGATCCTCCACGCGCGCCTGCCGGACGGCACACTCCTGTTCGGGTTACCCGGCAATCCGCTGGCCGTCGCGGTGGGCATGCGGTTTTTCGTGATACCGGCACTGCGTGCCCTGCAAGGCATGGCGCCGGAGCGCGAGTGTCCCGCCCTTACGACAGCCCCGGTACGCGGCCGTGACCAGCTGTGCTTCTTCGCCAAGGCGTACGCGGAGACGGATGCGAGCGGGTGCCGGCGGGTGCAAATTCTTCCCGGCCAGGAATCGTTCCGGATCGCGCCGCTGTTGCGGGCAAACTGCTGGGCGATCGTGCCGGCAGGCGTCGGGGAAATTCCGGCGGGCGGCACGCTCGCGACTCTGCCGCTGTATCCGGACGACTGTTTCGGCGCGCCGTTCCCGTAGGAGCGGCTTCAGCCGCGACGGAACGTACTCCGTAGTGACGCGGTCGGTGGCGGGACAGGTCTTGGCCGCCTGTCGGGAAGACCCGCTGAGGGCTGGCCAAGACCTGTCCCGCCACTGACCGCTCTGTAGGAGCGCCTTCAGGCGCGACCCCGAAGTCCCCCGCCACCGCGGTCCCACGCGGGAAACTTTTCCGGCGCTCCCCGTGCCGCACGGTAGCCGGAAAAGTTTCCCGCGTGGGACCGCGGAGTACGTTCCGTCGCGCCTGAAGGCGCTCCTACGGCCGCGGCTTCGAGAGCCCGACAGACTCCAGGATGAAGTCCGCAATCGCCGGCACGTTCTCCCGCAACAGAACCGGGAGTTGTTCATCCGCCAGCGGCACATCGCTGACAATTGCCAACACCCCTGACGCTGTTCCGGCAATTACGGTCGCGGGCGCGGCAGCCCGGCGTAGCTCGACGCGTGGGTGGTTCCCCGACTTCCAACCCTCGACGAGCACCAGATCGACGTTCCGCATCTGTTGCACGAGTTCATCAAGCGATGGCTCGTCGGATTCGTCAAGTTCGCGAATATGGGCCACGCGACGCGCAGACGCCACGACAACCTCAGTGGCGCCAGCTGCGCGGTGGAGAAAACTGTCCTTACCGGGATGATCGATGTCGAAGTTGTGGTGCGCGTGCTTGATGGTGCCAACACGCCAGCCGCGGGCAACAAGGTCCCGGACGAGGTCGACGATGAGCGTGGTCTTGCCGGAATTCTTGTAACCGGCGACACCGAAAAGACGCGGCGGACCGACTGTCCGCCGCATCCTGTCAGAACGGCGATGCGGACTCAGGCCTTCTTGGCCCAGACGCTGCACCAGCCGTTGCTGGCCACGAGCTTGCCGGGGAAGATCGCACACGGACGGTAAGCATCGCCATCCTTGCCCTGGATCTGCGAGCAGTTGGCACAACTCTGGTCAGGGGTATGGCGCGCCGCCATCGGGTTCGTCTTGTCCACCTTGGTGGTGTCTTCGATATAGAGCAGTGCCTTTGCCGACGGATCGGTCAGCTCAAGCTTCGGAAGGGCGGCCTGTGCGAATGCCGTGTTGCTGACAGCGACATCGAGCAACGCAGCTCCGGCGGGCACTGCCATGGCTACCTGGGCGAGAAAGCGACGCCGGGATACTTCGGGCTTGTTCACGCGCAATTCCTTCTGTCTGGTGAATTCGACTGGGGAGCGATTTCGTCGTCCACCATTTTAACCATAGAACGCTTGAATCGCACCTGAAGTGCTTTCAGCGCAGCTCAAACCGGAATGTGCGGCACGCCGTGGAGCGTACGGCCTTCTCACCCAGTCGCGCGGGCGTGAATCGCGACGCGCTGATGGCGTCGAGCGCCGGCTGGTTGAAAACTAGATCCGTAGAATCCCTTACGGCGGGCATGTGCACCCGGCCGCGCTCGTCCACGGTAAAGCACACCGTCACACGGCCGTCCTGGCGGGCGGCCCTGGCGGCCCGGGGATAAAGGGGCTGAGGTATCAGTACCGGCCGCGGCTCCGAGAGGTTGCCGGTGGGTCGTTGGCCAACACCTGGAGCATCGGGGCCGGGATCGTCGGGTACCGGCGCTACGGCAACCAGTGGATTGGCCAGCGCGGTAGCCCTGGGACCAACCAGTATCTCGCCCGACACCTGGGCGCTCGCGGTGGCGTTGATTTGCAATACCGTGAACGAAGCCGCCAGGGCCGGCCCCAACCATCGCGTCAGACGCATGAATACCCCCGCGTCGAGTATAGCGGGCAAGGTTACAAAAAGTTACAAAGCAAGTGCGGCACGGACGGGATCTCGGGACCAACCGCGGGTTATTGTCGCTCGGCAATATAAGAGGAACAGGCATGCGTTTTGTCGAATCACTGACTCGCCGCCCCTGGACGATCGCCGTCGGCCTGACTGCCATCGTCGTGTTGTGGCTGGCCTCCGGCGCGCTACGCCCGACGTCTGAAACCGTTGCGGATGATGCTGCGCCCGCGCCGGTGGCCGCGGCCCGCGTTCAGATCCGTTTGCGGCACGCAGAACCGGTAACCCGGACCGTCAAGATCTACGGCCGCACGGCGCCCGCACGCACCGTGGAAATGAAGGCAGAAACCAGCGGACGGGTAACCACGCTCGGCGTGGAGCGCGGCAAGCGGGCCAGGGCTGGCCAGGTTCTGCTGAAGCTCGACCTGCGTGACCGGCAGGCGCGGCTTGAGCAGGCGCGGGCCGGGGTCAATGAGCACCGGTCAGCCTGGGAAGCGCAGCAGGAACTAAAGCCGCAGGGCTACGTGTCGGATACCGAGCTCGCGGCGACTCTCGCCAGGCTCGAGTCTGCCCGGGCAGAACTGATCCGCGCGCAACTTGACCTGGAATACATGCAGGTGCGAGCGCCCTTCGACGGCACGGTACAAGAGCGGGCGGTAGAAATCGGCGACTATGTGCGAGCGGGCGATCCCGTTGCCACGTTCGTCGACAACACTCACCTCGTCGTCACCGGCAGCATCGCTGAACAGGACGCCGGCTTTGTCCGCGTTGGTGAACTCGCCACGGCCGCGCTCGTTACCGGACAGGACGTGAAGGGGCGCATCCGGTACCTGTCGCCCGTGGCCGATGAGGCCACGCGGACCTTTACCGTTGAGCTGGAAATCCCGAATCCGGCTGGCGATCTGCCCGCTGGTGTGACAGCCGAGATGCGCATTCCCGGTGGCGAAGTTCTGGCCTACCGGGTTGCGCCTTCCCTGCTGACGCTGGACGCCAACGGCGCTCTCGGCATCAAGACGGTGGACGAACAGAACCGGGTCGAATTTCACGAGATTTCGATCGCCCATTCCGAGGCAAACGGCGTGTGGGTTACCGGGCTGCCTGAATCCGCCGAAATCATCGTCGTCGGCCAGGGCTACGTTTCCGCCGGCCAGCCCGTAACGACCGTCGAGGCGCACCCCGAGGAGACGGCACTCGCCGCTGGCAAGACCATGGGCAAGAAAGAGTCCGGCACCCGGCAATGAATGCCCTGATTGATCTTTGCGTCAGCCGCAGCCGCGCGGTGATGGTGGCGCTGGCCGTGCTTTTGTTTGCCGGCGCCGCAGCGTATCGGGGCGTACCGAAAGAAGCGCAGCCGGACGTGAACTTCCCGTTTATCAGCATTGAAGTCATGCTCGAAGGCGTGGCTGCCGAAGACTCCGAACGGTTGCTGGTGCGTCCACTGGAGCAACAGTTGCGCAATCTCGAGGGCGTGAAGGAAATGATTTCTTCGGCCACAGAGAACCGGGCATCGGTAACCCTGGAGTTCAATCCGGACGTGGACGTGGATGAGGCACTGATCGACGTGCGGGAACGTGTGGACCAGGCGAAGGCCGAATTGCCCGAAGATGCCCGTGAACCGAGTGTCAGCGAAGTGAAGTTCTCCAAGTTTGATCCGATGCTGGTCATCAATCTGGGCGGCAATCTGCCCGAACGCACGATGAACTTCGTGGCCCGTGCCCTCCAGGACCGACTGCAGTCTGTCGATGGCGTGCTCGAAGTGAACATGGTCGGCATCCGAACGGAAATTCTTGAAATCATAGTTAACCCGTTGATTCTGGAGAGTTATGGACTTTCGCCTGCCGATGTCCTGAATTTCGTCCAGCGGAATAATCGGCTGGTCGCCGCGGGCTCGCTGCAATCGGAGCGGGGTCGCTTCGCCGTCAAGGTGCCAGGCGTCATTGAATCCCCGGAAGACGTGCTGTCTCTGCCTATCAAGGTGGACGGCAACCGCGTCGTGCACTTCCGGGACATCGCCCAGGTGCGCCGTACGTTCAAGGATCCGGAAAGCTTCGCCCGCCTGAACGGCGAGCCGGCGGTTGGTATACGGGTCGTGCAGCGCAACGGTTCCAACGTCCTCAACGTCGTCGACGCGGCGAAAATTGTCGTGGCTGACGCGCAGAAAACCTGGCCACCGGGAATCACCCTGACCTACAGCCGGGACAAGTCCGAGCAGGTCCGGGCGGATATCAGCCAGCTGGTCAACGACGTCGTGGTCGCCGTACTCCTGGTTGTCATCTGCCTGATCGGCATCCTGGGATTCCAGAATGCGCTGCTCGCCGGCATTTCCATTCCCGGCTCCTTTGCCGCCGCCTTCATCCTGATTTCTGCAACCGGCATGACGATGAACATGGTGGTGTTCTTCGGCCTGATCATGTCGGTGGGACTGGTCGTAGACGGCGCCATCGTGGTCGTTGAACTGGCCGACCGGCGCATGGCCGAGGGACTCGATCGCCGCGTGGCCTACGCCGAGGCCGCCAAGCGCATGGCCTGGCCGATCTTCGCGTCGATTGCCGCGACCGTCGTGGCCTTCGTGCCACTGGTGTTCTGGCCCGGAATTATCGGCGACTTCCTGAGCTACATGCCGATTGTGCTGGTCTACACGCTGTCGGCCTCCCTCGTAATCGCCATGTTCGTGGTCCCCGCGCTGGGCTCTATTTTCGGCCGTGGCGGGCACCTCACGCCGGAATCGCGCCGTCAGCTCGGCATCGCGGAAACGGGCGACCTCAATCAACTGACCGGCTGGACCGGCCGCTACCTGCGGGTGGTGACCGCGGCGATATCCCGGCCATGGATAACGGCTGGCAGCGTCACCCTGCTGCTTCTGGCCGTGTTCGCCACCTACAGCGTGCTGGGCGGCGGCGTCACCCTGTTCCCTGCGGTAGATCCAATGCAGGGCAGCGTCGACGTACGGGCCCGCGGCGATCTCTCCACCCACGAAAAGGATCAACTGGTCCGACTCGTCGAAGAGCGGATATACGGCGTTCCGGGCATCAAGCACATTTACGCGTCATCAGGCTCCGGCAACCGGGGCGCAGCACCGGACCAGATCGGCTCGATCAGCCTGAATTTCCAGGACTGGCGCGAGCGTCCGCCCGCCACCGAAATCGTCGCGGAAATCCGCCGACGGACTGCCGACATTGCCGGCATCGTCATCGAGCCGCGACTGCGCGAGGAAGGGCCGATCCAGGGCAAGCCCCTGAATATCGAGGCATCATCGCAGTCGCTGGATGCACTCCGCGATGCCGTCGGCAAACTGCGCGAGTTCGTCGAGACCATCCCCGGCGTGATCAATGCCGAGGACACGAGCCCGCTTCCCGGTATCGAATGGCGCATGCAGGTCGACAGGGCGCAGGCCGCCAAGTTCGGCGCTGATGTCGCGCTCGTTGGCAACATCGTGCAGCTGGTGACCAACGGCATAAAGCTTGGAACCTACCGGCCCGACGATTCCGACGAGGAACTCGACATTCGCGTCCGCTTTCCGGCCGATGACCGCAGCCTCGACAAGCTGGCCGAACTGCGCATCCCCACCCGCACGGGCAATGTGCCGATGGGCAGCTTCGTGACGCGGGAACCGGCCGAAGCCACGCGAACGATCATGCGCACGGACATGCGGCGCACGATGCTGGTGCAGGCGGACCTGGAAAAGGGCGTGCTGATCGAACCCGTGCTGGACCAGGTGCGGGCTGCCCTGCCCTCACTTGACCTCGATCCGAGCGTAGCGCTGCGCTTCAAGGGCGGCGCACAGAATCAGAAGGAAACAGCCGACTTCCTCGCCAAGGCCTTTCTGGTCGGCCTCGGACTGATTGCGCTGATCCTGGTTGCAGAGTTCAACAGTTTGTTCCAGCCACTGCTTGTGCTGACGGCTGTCGTGTTCTCAACAGGCGGAGTGCTGCTGGGACTCCTGGTCACCGGCCGCCCCTTCAGCCTGGTCAATTGCGGCATCGGCACCATCGCGCTCGCGGGAATCATCGTCAATAACAACATCGTGCTGATAGACACCTACAACAAGCTTCGCGAGGCCGGCATGGCCGCGCATGAAGCCATTCTCCGCACGGGTGCGCAGCGCCTGCGGCCCGTACTGTTGACCAAGGTAGTCATGATCCTTGGGCTGATGCCCATGGCCCTCTCCCTCAACATCGATATTCTTGAGCGCAAGATTTACTTCGGTGGCCCAGGTTCACAATGGTGGGCAGAGATGGCCACCGTAATCATCGGCGGCCTGATTTTTGCGTCGATTCTCACGCTGATTCTCACGCCGAGCATCCTGATGATCGAGGCGCGCATCGGCGCCTGGTTTGCGGCCCGGCGTGCACCTGCCGATGCGCCCGTAGGAGCGGCTGTAGGAGCGGCTTCAGCCGCGACAGCAACAAACCTCGGACGCAATGGTCGCGCCTGAAGGCGCTCGTACCACCATGCCAGCCGTCATCACCCTCACCACGGACTTCGGCCTCAAGGGGCCGTTTGTCGGGGTGATGAAAGGTGCAATCCTCGCCCGCCTCCCCGACGCACAAATCGTCGACCTGACTCACGAAATTCCGGTTCACTGGCCTATCGAGGCCGGCTTCTGGCTCTCCCGTTCCTACCGCTACTTCCCTGCAGGTACCGTGCACGTGGCAGTCGTGGACCCCGGTGTGGGCACAGCCCGCAGCATTATTGCCGGCGAGCACGACGGGCATGTGTTCCTGGGACCTGACAATGGGCTGTTGCAGCCCGTGCTGGGGTCGACGCCCGCACGCTGCCATCGCCTCCGCGAATCCTGGCGTCAGCAACAGGGCTGGCCGAGCCCGAGCAACACCTTTCACGGACGGGATATCTTTGCGCCCCTGGCAGCGGATCTTGCCGCCGGTCGAACGAGCATTGCTGATATCGGACCGCCGGCGGGCGAACTCATCCCGTCGTTGCAGGACGAGCCGGTGGCGGGGAACCACGAGATCCGCGGCACGGTGATTGCCATCGACAATTTCGGCAACCTGATTACCAACATCGACGGCTCCCTCGTGGCGGGCTATCGCAAACCGGAAGTGCTGGCAGCGGGCCACCGGATGGCGCTACTACGTACCTACGGCGATGCCAGGCCCGGCGACTTCCTGGCGCTGATCAATTCATTTGGCGTGCTGGAGATTGCCCGCGCCGAGGGCAGCGCGGCGGAGTCGCTGGGGCTGAGCCGCGGTGCTCCCGTGCTCGTACTGAACGCCACCCGGTAGGAGCGCCTTCAGGCGCGACTGCACGTACTCCGTAGCCCGCGCCCGCTGCGTAGGAGCGGCTTCAGCCGCGACCCCGACCCCGACTCCGGCAAGGGAAACGGTCGCGGCTGAAGCCGCTCCAACAAGCGCTTCTTCGCCGGCTTCCGCCGCACCAGCGCCCGGCAAGTCCTATTCAGGCCCGATCGACCTCGAGGCCGACGTGGTCGTGATCGGCGCCGGT
>JAQBGF010000117.1:0-3697 GCA_032122615.1 Gammaproteobacteria bacterium
CACGCCGGTTTCCCGGGCACGGGCGGCGAGCACCTGCTCGCGCTTCGCCTGCCTGCCGATCTCGAAGGGTGAGCCGTTGACAACGAGGACGATTTCAGCGCCGGCAGCAACGGCCCGGGCCGACGGCTCCGGCTCCCACACGTCTTCGCAGATGCCAAGCCCGAGCTTCAGGCCGCGGAAGTCGACCACGGTTGGCCCGCTGCCCGGCGTGAAGTACCGCTCCTCATCGAACACGCTGTAGTTCGGCAGACAGCACTTGCGATAGTTGGCAATCTGCCGCCCGCCGGCGAACAGCGCCACGGAGTTATAGATGTGGTGGTCCGCGTACTCGGGGTAGCCAACGAGAACGCCCGTTTCGCCCGCGGCCGCCGCAATTCTTGCCAGCCCCTCGCTCACCTGCCGGCGCAGGCCGGCGTGGAACAGCAGGTCCTCGGGCGGATAGCCGCACATGGCGAGTTCAGGAAACATCAGCAGGTCGGCAGACTGCTCGGCCTGGACCTTGCCGAGCAGCCGCGTGATCTGGGCGGTGTTCCCGGCGACGTCACCCACCAGGAAATTCTGCTGGGCGAGCGCGATGCGAATGGGGTCGGTCAGCGCAGCAACTCCTGCATCGCGCTGCCGAGTTCCGCCGGCGACCGGACGGTTTTTACGCCGGCCTTTTCCAGTGCCGCGAACTTGGCGGTGGCCGTGCCCTCGCCGCCTGAAATGATGGCGCCGGCATGGCCCATGCGCTTGCCCGGCGGCGCGGTGACGCCGGCGATGTAGGCCACCACGGGCTTGGTCACGTGCTGCTGTATATAGCGGGCCGCTGCCTCTTCGTCGGTGCCACCTATCTCGCCCACCATGATGATGCCGTCTGTCGCGGGATCCTTCTGGAACAACTCCAGGCAATCCACGAAGTTCATGCCGCGAATCGGATCGCCGCCAATGCCGATGCAGGTGGTCTGGCCGAGGCCATTGCGGGTGGTCTGGTACACGGCTTCGTAGGTGAGCGTACCCGAGCGGGAAATGATGCCCACGCGACCTGGCTTGTGGATGAAGCCCGGCATGATGCCGATCTTGCACTCACCCGACGTGATGATACCTGGGCAGTTGGGGCCAATCAGACGGCAGTCGTACTCCCGCAGTGCTGCCTTCGCGCGCACCATATCGAGCACGGGAATGCCCTCGGTGATGCACACGATCAGCTTCACGCCGGCGTCCGCCGCGGCGAGGATCGCGTCGGCTGCGCCCGGGGCGGGCACGAAAATCATGCTGACGTCGGCGCCCGTGGCCTGCACGGCTTCCGGCATGGTGTTGAAAACGGGAATGCCGAGGTGTTCGGTGCCGCCGCGGCCCGGCGTGCAGCCCGCCACAATATTTGTGCCGTACTCGATGCACTGCTGGGCGTGGAAGGAGCCCTGCTTGCCGGTCAGGCCCTGACAGACGATTTTCGAATTCCTGTTAACGAGAATGCTCATGGAAATTCCTGTAGGAGCGCCTTCAGGCGCGACCCCTTCCGGCGCGACCGCCCGGAGTCGCGCCTGAAGGGGTCGCGCCGGAAAGGGTCGCGCCTGAAGGCGCTCCTACCAGGGCCGCCACGGCCTTGCGGGCCGCGTCGGTGAGATCGTCTGCGGGCGTGATGGCGAGGCCGCTGTCTTTCAGCATGGCCCGACCCTGGTCCACGTTGGTGCCTTCGAGACGGACCACCACGGGCACCGCCACCTTCACGTCGCGCACCGCGCTGATGATGCCCTCGGCAATCAGGTCGCAGCGGACGATGCCGCCGAAGATGTTCACGAGGATCGCCTTCACCTGGGGGTTGGAGAGAATCAGCTTGAACGCTTCCGCCACCCGTTCCGGCGTGGCACCGCCGCCCACGTCGAGGAAGTTGGCAGGCTCGCCGCCGTGGAGTTTGATGAGGTCCATCGTGGCCATCGCCAGCCCGGCGCCATTCACCATGCAGGCGATGTTGCCGTCGAGCGAGACGTAGTTAAGGTCGTGCTCGGCAGCACGCCGCTCCATGTCGTCTTCCTGGCTCGGATCGCGCATCGTGTGCAGGTCGGGTTGCCGGAACAGGGCGTTCTCCTCGATGTTGATCTTGGCATCGAGCGCCAGCAGGTCGCCGGCGGCCGTCACGATCAGCGGGTTGATCTCGAGGAGGCTCGCGTCGCACTCGTTGAACAGCCGGTAGAGTTTCGCCGCCATCACGACAAACTGCCTGACCTGCTCATTATTGAGGCCCAGACCATAGCCGAGCTGGCGCGCCTGATAAGGCTGCAGGCCGGCCGCCGGATTCACGACGGTCGTCAGGATCTTTTCCGGCGTCTTCGCGGCGACTTCCTCGATATCCATGCCGCCGGCGGCCGAACCGATGAACGCGATACGCTCGCGGCTGCGGTCCACGAGCAGGCTTAAATACAGCTCGCGGGCAATCTCACTGCCCGACTCCACGTAAACCTGGTTCACCGGCATGCCGCTGGCGCCGGTCTGCTTGGTCACGAGCTGGGTGCCCAGCATCGCGCGAGCCAGCTGGCCGACTTCCTCGGGACTGCGGGCCAGCTTCACGCCACCGGCCTTGCCGCGGCCGCCCGCGTGCACCTGGGCCTTGACGACCCAGATCTTCCCGGCCCCGTTAGCGCCGAGCCGCCCGGCAGCCGCCACGGCCTGGGCCGGAGTGCTGACAACTTCGCCTGTCGGGACGGGGATCGCAAAGCGCCGGAACAGCTCTTTGGCCTGGTATTCGTGAAGATTCATGCAGATCTGCCCGGCCGGAAGGCGGCTATTGTGGGCGAATTGTGCGCTGAGTCAAAGTGGGAAGACGGTCACGCATCCTGACCCGCTGGCAGACATAATGCCCGTTGGCATTCCCGGTCTGCACGCATGGCTACTGCCGAACAGACGATCCACGAACCAGTGCGCACCCGAACCGACGAGTTCACGCGGAGCATCGGCAACGATGTGTCTCGTCGGGTCCTGCGCTTCGTCGGCGTGTTCCGGGCGGCCATCAGCGCCGGGATGCTCGTCATTGCGCTGGGCAGCCCCGATACCCCGATACTCGGCGTCCTTGCGCCGGATCTTTTCCTGACGACGGCCGCCGCCTATTGCAGCTTCGCGCTGCTGGTGCTGGCCTGGCAGTGGCAGCGACCCGTGATCCTGCCCCGCGTGGCCTTGCTCGAACTGGCCGTGGACATCGTCGCGATCACGCTGTTGATGCATGCCAGCGGTGGCGTCCGCAGCGGCATCGGCGGCCTGCTGGTGGTCTTCGTCGGCGCCGCCAGCCTTACCCTGCACGGCCGCCAGGCTTTTTTCGCCGCGGCGGTGGCCACGCTCTGTGTGCTGACCGAACAGGCCATCAGTGTCGTGGGCCAGACGGCCCCGACGCGGGAGTTTGTGGCCGCCGGTGTGCTCGGCGCCATCATTTTCATGATTGCCTCGGCGGCTTACCCGCTGGCGCGGCGCCTCGAAGAAAGCGAAGCGCTGGCCCGGCAGCGAGGCATCGACCTGGCGAACCTTGCCCAGCTCAACGAGTACGTCATCCAGAACCTCCGCGAGAGCATCGTGGTGGTGGATGAAGACAACCGCATCCGCCTGATCAACCAGTCGGCGGCCGAGCACGTTGGCATCCGCACGCGCGAACCCGGCCAGGATCTGGCGCATCTCGCGCCACACCTCCACCGGATGCTGGCCGACTGGCGACGGCAGGGAAATCCGCTGT
>JAQBGF010000118.1:0-12996 GCA_032122615.1 Gammaproteobacteria bacterium
GGAAACGGCCTGGAAGAACACCGAGGTGGACGCGCTCTATCAATTAGCGGCGGCCGGGGTTCGGGTACCGGAACCCTACGGGTATTTCAACGGCGTGCTCATCATGGAACTGATCACCGACGCCGCAGGTTTTTCCGCACCCGGACTCGGCGACGTGGAACTGACACCGGAACAGGCCCGCGACTATCACGCCTTTTTGATCGGGCAAATCGTGCGGATGCTCTGCGCCGGGCTGATCCACGGCGATCTTTCCGAGTACAACGTGCTGGTTGGCCCGGACGGCCCCGTCATCATCGATCTGCCCCAGGTGGTGAGCGCTGCCGGCAACAACAACGCACGAATGATGCTCCGGCGGGACGTCAGCAACATCACCGCTACCCTCGGCCGGTTTGCACCGGAGCTTCTCACCACGCGCCATGGCGAGGAGATGTGGGCGCTGTTCGAAGCGGGGCTGCTGCGGCCGGACAGCAAGCTCACCGGAATCTTTGTCCGCGACGAGAGCGCCGTCGACGTAGACGGCACGCTGTTCGACATCGAGGACGCCCGCGAAGAAGCCATTCGGCGTCAACTGGGCCGTGACGAGGCCAATCTGTGACGACGCCGGAACTGACGGCGCACGAATGCCGGGTCCTCGGCTGCCTGCTCGAGAAGGAAGTCACGACGCCCGAGCAATACCCGCTGTCCATCAATGCACTGACCAACGGCTGCAACCAGAAGAGCAATCGCGACCCGCTGCTGAACCTCGACGACGTGACCGTGCAGCACACCGTTGACCTGCTGCAGAAGAGGCACATGGTGAGCGACCGCTCCGGTTATGGCGGCCGGGTGACCAAGTACAAACAGACTTTCTGCAACACCGAGTTCGGCCTGTTGCAGCTCACGAATATCGAGCGCGCGATCCTTTGCGAGTTGCTGCTGCGCGGGCCGCAGAGTGCCGGTGAGCTGCGTACCCGCTGCAATCGCATGACGCCGATTGCGGATGTGGGCGAGGTGGACCTGGCGCTAGGCGCCCTTGGCGCACACGCCCGCGGCCCCTTCGTGGTCCGCTTGCCGCGTGCCTCCGGTGCCCGCGATGCGCGGTATGCCCATCTGCTCAGTGGCGACATCGATGGCGGCCTGCCGCCTGCCGACCTGGCGCAAGCGACGGCACTGCCAGTGGCCCCGCCATCCGGGCTTGCCGCGCGCGTTGAGAGTCTTGAGACCGAAGTTGCGGACCTCAAGCGGGAACTGGCCGAGATCCGGAGCCGGCTCTAGTACGGGTCCGGATAGCCGTCCGGACGCCCCTTGAAGCGGCGGTGCAACCAGTAGTACTGCTCCGGCACTGAGCGGATATGCGCCTCTAGAATCCCGTTCACTCGCCGCGCGTCCTCCTCCGGGCTCGCGCCCGGAAAATTTTCGAGCGCTGGCAGGATATCGAGGCGATAACCGGCGCCGTTCGGCAGGCGCGTCGGAAATAGCGGCACAACGGCTGCCTTGCCGAGTCGCACCAGCTCGCTTAAGGCCGTGGTGGTCATCGCGGGCTCACCGAAGAACGGGATCAGGGCACTTTGTGCCCGCCTGTAGCTCTGGTCGGGCGCGTACCACACCGGCATCCCCTTCCGGAGCGCCCTGACCACCCGACGCACTTCCTGCTTGGGAATCAGGATCGGTGCCGACTTCTTCCGCACACGTCTTAAGATCTCATCGACCAACGGATTGCGGCTCGGCCTGAAAAAGCCCGCCGTGGTCGGGCACGACAGGCCGAAGGCCCGCCCGCTGAATTCCTGGGCCCCGAAATGCCCGGTGAGGAGTATGACGCCACGGCCACCCGCCATCGCCCGCTCCAGGTTCTCCTGGCCGCGCAGGTCCACGAGCCGGCGCACGAGCGCATCGCTGGCCCACCAAGCCAGTCCGTGCTCGATCAGCGTGATGCCCAGCGACGCGAAATGCTCGCGCAGCAGTTGTTGCCGGGCGGCCGGTGTGGCTTCGGGAAAACACAGCGCCAGGTTGGCCGCGGCAATGCGACGCCGGCTGCGCAGCAGGTGATACACCAGCCAGCCCAGGGCGCGGCCTTCCGCGATCTGCACGCGGTACGGCAGAAAGGCGTTAAGGCGCAGGATGCCAACACAGACCCAGATACCCCAGTAGCGCGGCTGCCAGAAACGGTACAGCGGCTGTGAGTCGTCGGCCGGCAATTCGGTGCTCATTCGGCCACCCAGGCTACGCGGAGGGCCATCGTAGCAACTGGTTCATCGCAGGCGTAGCAACGCCGCCGCGCGAAATCAGTCGAGCGGAGGCTCTTTCGCAGCCTGGCCCTTGATGAAGGTCGTGTAGATGATGACCGGAATCTTAAGTTTCCCAAGGTGCTGCTCAAGCAATGGCTCCACCACCGACCAGTCGAGGCCGCCGACACCGGTCGCCAGGCGCGGCAGCGCGACGCTCGTGATGTTCTCTTTGTCTATCAGGTGATGGAGCTCCCGAAGGGCACGACCCACGTGCCGTACCGATGCCCGGCCCGGGTGCCCACCCACCGATTTCGGGGGGTCCTGAGTGAGCAGGTTAACGATCCGCCGGCCATCGGCACCCGCCCAGGTCCACAGGCCGCCGGCTCCGGGATTCCGCGTCTTGGAGTAGTGGCGAAAATCCTGGTACAGCGCCGGCCACTGCTCGCGCAGGCTGAGCGCCAGGCCCTGGCCAAAGTTGTCGTGCGGGCCAACGCCGTGGGCGATCACTGCCGCCCGGGTCAGAAGAATATCGCCGGCCACCTGATACAGCACTTGTTCTCTCCCGTGCACAAATCAGCAGATACATGAAATCACATCCGGGGACCGGACAGTTATCGTGGAAATTACCAACCAGAACCCGAATAGCTGCTCGCGAAACAGCACGTAGTCCTGCACGGTCGTGTGGACGCCCCGGACCCCCCGTTACAGGTTGATACAAAGAGTTACCCCTGTGAAAGGAACCGCAGGTCACGGAGGCCTAAGATCCTTCCCATCGAATCTGGCCATCGAATCTGGCTTTGAGTGAAGGAGAACCCGAATGAGCAACGAAAACTTTGGCTTCCTGTACGAATTTGGCGACCTGCTGCTGGCGGTGACCGCCGTGATGATTCCGCTGGTCGCGCTGCCCCTATATTTTCTCTGAGGGCCGCTGACTTAAGTTGCCGGGCCGTCGGGAGTTAGCAGACGCTGCCGTTTCCTCCCCCCAACTGGCAGTGACTCCCCCGACAGCCCAATTCCAGCCCGCCACTCCGCCCCCCGGAGCTGGCGGGCTTTTTTTTGCTCACCAGTTAACTGAATAGATCAGGTCCAGCGATTGCTCGGCGCCGGAGCTGCCCTCGATGCTGACACGACGCCCGAGCTTGTACGTCGCCTTCACAGATCCGAGGTCATCAAAGACCCCGTAGCTGTAGCGGATGAAAAGATTGTTGCCGACCTTCTCGCCGATGACGAACGCCGTACCCCCTGCCTCGCTGGTGTCGACAGCGATCTCGTCCACCTTCAGGGCTGACCCGAGTTGTTGGACAACGGGCAAGGCCTGGTTAAGCCCGAGACTGATAGCCGCGCTGTTCACCGAGGAGCGATCCCCGGCGCCCGTGGCAGACACGGGCTTGCCGGTGGTGAGGTAGGACAGCGCGTCGAGTTCACCCATCGCCGGTTCGGAGAAGATGCGCGTCTGGATCTGGGACAACTTGCCCGACAACAGCACACCCACCGTCACATCCCGGCCCTCGTAACTCACTTTGCGACTCGCCTTCACGTCCAGGCCGGGGTCCGTCACAACACCGGTGAAGAGCAGCGAACCCCGGTTGATGGCCAGCTTCTGGCCAAACCCGGTGAACTGCCCCTCGCGCAGACTGACCACGCCGGTTCCCGTGACCAGTTCGGGGTCGGCTCCCATCGACTGGGACAGGCGCAGCCCGCCCCTAAGGTTCGTCTTCAGGCCAAAGCCCTCGAAGGTCACACGCTCGCCCAGGCGAACCTGCAGGTCGTCCAGCATGAACAGCGGCGGCGTCTTTTCGACCACGGCGATGTCCCGCCCGTGCACGATCGCATCAGGTGACGGCTGCACCGCCCCTTCCTCGATCTTCTTCAACTTGATCTCCGCGCGGGGCACCAGCATGTCGCCACTGACGCGAAATTGCCTGTCGCGCAACACGACACGAACATCCGGGGACACCTGCACCAGGCCCTCCGGCAGGCGAATCACGTCGATCACACGGCCCTTCACCGTGGCTTCGGCCGTCGGGAAGATCTGGTCCCGCCACGCCAGGCTGCCCTTCAGTGCCACAAACCCCTTGCCCGAGCGCGCGCCGCCTTCGAGCGCCACCTGGCCGTCCTCGCGTCCCTGCAGTGACAGGTTGATGCGATCCACGGTAATCCCGGCGGCGGGGACGGTGAGTGCGCCGGCCTCAAGCTGCAGACCGCCGCTGATGTCGGGCTGACGCGCCTTGCCGGACAGCGTGACGTCGACGGTAATCTGACCCCGCAGGTCGCCAACCTCCACGAGCCGCTCAACAACCGGGCCGAGCGACGCCAGCTCCGGTACACCACCGCCGATCTTCGCGTTGATTCCCGGCGTATCGCTGAACGGCTGGCTGACGCTGCCGGCGGCAGTCAGGCGCAGGCCGAAGCCCTCCGCCACGACGGCATCGAAGTCCAGCGAGTCGTCGGTCAGGCCGACGCTGACGCGAAATTCGCTGATCCCGGTCTGAACGTTTTCATCATCGGGCACCCGCCAGGTAATTACACCGTCCTGCAAGCCAGCCTGCAGGCTGCCGGTCAGCCGTCCGTTGTCGCGCCGGATGGCCACGACCGCCGAGGCGGTGCCGTCGAGGCCGATGTCGTCGGGCAACCACGGCGCCAGGCTGGCGAGCGGGAAGTGGCGGGCATTCAGTCCACCACTGAAGCCGTGCGCATCGGAACGGGCGTCGGACAGGCACAGCTCGGCGCCGTTCGACGTCCAGCAGTGATCACTGAGACCCAGATCGGGCCAGTTGACCCTGGCCGTTGCCGCCTCCTCAAGCGTCCAGGGCTTGCCATCGAGGACCGTAACCCGCGCGGATTCGATGGTCTCCGTGAGTACGCCGCGGACCCATGCCCCGCTCGCCGCCAGTGTCAACTCAACGTCGCCGCCTTGTAGCGACAGGCGAGCAGTGTGGTCATCGAGTTTTCCCGCGACATCGGCGCGAAGATTTCCCAGCGACTCACCGGCGAACGACAAGCCATCGGCCTCCAGCCCAAGATCCAGCCGGTCACGGGCACCGAGCCCCCCCTTCGCCCGAATTTCCTGAATGCGCAGATCGCCCGTCGCCAGCTGGCTGCCGTCCAGATCGAGCGCCAGTGTCGGGTGGTCGATTGTTCCGCCGACCTCGCCGCTGCCACGCACCTGCCCCTCGAAGCCGGGCAGCAGCGTCGCGAGATCCGGCGCATCGATGCGGAAATTACCCGATATACGCTGGCCCCAGCTGCCGCTGAAGTCGACGTGATTCACACCGGCGTTCACGCGCACGTTGTCGAATGTCAGCAGGGTTGCCTCGCGCGCCACCACGCCGGAGGCCTTTAGCGGCCGCTCGAAAAGGGTGCCGCTGGCACCTTCAACGCTCACACGAAAATTCCCGGCGCTGTCGAAATCAACGCCTGCGTCAAAATCGATCTGCCCGGCCAGGCGCGGGTCGAGAAAAACGGGATTGATGCCCTGACCGGCCAGCCGCAGGCTGCCAGTCACGGGCTCTTCCGCCACTGCGCCGAGTGCAACCCGACCGTTGCCGGAGACTTGCCCGCCGAACCCGTCGATTTGCACTTGCCGAAGGTCGAGCTGGCGTACGCTGCCCTCGGCCACCACGCGGGCTTCCGCGCGCGGCCAATCCTTCAGACGCACACCGGCGTTCAGTTCGGCAACCAGCCGGTCGATCCAGCCGCGCACCTTGAGCCGCCCCTGGTCGCTCTCGAGAACCAGCTCGGCGTCGTCACCGAGCTGCCGCCGCAGATCAGTCCAGCGTGCTTCCGCGATAATTTCCGGCGCATCGCCCCACAACCGGGCAACACCTCCGATACCAACCGGAGTTGGCATCCGGAGCACCTGCTCGAAGCGGAGCCGTGCAAGGCTACCGTCGAGGTCGCCACCGCCAGACACTGCCGCACCGGGCAACTCCCAATTGACCCGTGCTGTTATCGAAAACGGCTCGCCGGTGCCAAACACCCCCGAGGCCTCGCCAGTAATTCCATACAGCTCCGCCTGCAATGACTCAAAGTGCAGATCACCGTCCTTCATCAGCTCGGCCCGCAGTTTGACGGGCCCGATCTCAATTGGCGCCGCCGTCTCACGATTCGCGCCGCTACGGACCCGGAGTTTGCGGATTTCCAGTCCTTCCACGGCAATCGTCACCGGCAAGCGCAGTGCTGCCACCACCGACACGGGCTCGTCCGGCGGGCGGGGAGCCACGTCGACCTGCACCGTGCCGACCTGCGCTGTGATCAGCCGGATCCGCCCCCGCAGGAGGTCCGGCCAGTTCATGCGGAGTTCCGCAGGCTCGATGACGACGGTGGTTCGCCCCGCCTTGATCTGCAGGCGATCCACGTCAAGTCCCGCCAGCAGCGTGCCGCGCACACCCGTTACCGAGAGCCGGTCGCCGGAAAAATCCGTGACCGAGTCAATCAGCCAGGCACTGCCGACCGGCGTGCCGAGAACAAACAGGCTGAGCACTGAAACGAGCGTGAAGATGCCGATGACGGACAACACCAGGCGCAGCATCAGGCCCAGAGTGATACCGAGCAGCACGCCACCGAGGGAACGTGGTTGCTGCGCGTTCACAGGTCGGGCCCCAGCGTGATGTGAATGCGGAACGAATCCGGCGCGTCGTCCAGGGGCACGCCGACATCGAAGCGGATCGGGCCGAGCGGCGAATACCAGCGAATGCCACCGCCGACGCCGGTCTTCAGCGAGGTGGCGGAGAATGAATTAAAGGCGTTACCCACGTCGACGAATGCGGCCACGGACCAGTTGCCAAACACCTGCTGGTCGAATTCGATGCTGCCCGCGAGCTTGTCGGCGCCGCCAATCACGTTACCCTCGTCATCCGTGGGACCGAGAGACTTGTAGTCGTAACCGCGAACGGTGGTGTCACCGCCCGAGAAGTAGCGCACCGAAAACGGCAGGTCCGAAAACTCGTCCTTGATCGTCCAGCCGGCCTCCGCGCGCACCAGCACACGCGCCGTGGCCCAGAGCGGCAGGATCAGCTTGCCCGAGGTCTCCAGCTGTACGAAGGCCGTGTCGGAACCCAGTAGCTCGTCCGTCGCGCTAACCGTGAAGGCCACCCGTTGCGCCTGGCGCGGCCGCGCCGTCAGCAAAGCCGGCTGGCTCGCCCAGCCGACCCCGGGAATGACGAGGTTGCTGGTGCCCTCGTCGTCGCCCACCCGGAATGACTCGCGCCGGTAGTCTACAAAGCGTGTCTCCCGCCAGTTGCGCCAGCGCCGCTTGATCTGCTTCACGCCCAGCCGGAACTCGTCGCTCCGGCTGTCTTCCGGGTTCTCGTACTTGTAGCCGGTGTCGAAGCTCACCCACTCGTCGCGGGGGCTGCCCAGCGGCAGCCGGTAGCTGAGCGTCGCATCGCCGAGCACTTCAGAGACCGAGCTTGCGAACTCGAACTGGTGTCCCTTGTTGTTCAGACGCTGGTTCAGGTAGCCGAGCCGCAGCTTCGCGCCCGTGTCGGTGGCGTAGCCGATACCGGTGGTCCAGGTTCGCGGCGCGGCCGGCGTGAGGACAATCGTCAGCGGCACGTCCAGGTCGGGCGCGGGCCGGGGCGTTGTGCGCAACTCCACGTTCTGGAAATAGCCGCTGGCAAGCAGCGCCACGTAGAGGTCGTTGATCTTGTCGGCGTCGTACGGCTCACCCGGCTTGAACTCCAGGTAGCGCAGCGCCAGATCCGGATCGACCACGGCCTGGTCCAGAGTCACGGCGCCGAAGCGATACCGCTCGCCCGAGGCGTAATCGATGGTGAGGTCCGCCACGAGGAGTTCCGGGTAGACGTCGATACGACTCTCGGCGAAGCGGCCGTCGAAGTAACCCAGACGCTGTGCCCGTCCGGCCAGCGTCGCCTTGAACTCATCGTAGATGCGCTGGTTCAGCCCCTCGCCGGTGCTGAGATCGTCGTTGGCCAGCAGACGATTCAGAACACGGTCCGCTTTGCCCGCGCCGGAAATCCCGATCGTTACCGTGCGCAGCCGGACCCGCGGGCCCCGGTCGATGCGAAAGCTTGCCTGCCAGCAGTTGTCATCGCGTTCGAGTGACTTCTCGATGGTCGCCGCGTAGTAACCGTAAACTTCGAGCGCCTGGAGTATCTCGCGGTCGGCACGCCGGTAGAGCCGGCGCACGCGGGCCTCCGGCGCAGAGCAGGGCTCGTCGTCCAGCGCCACGGTAGCGCGCACCACTTTTTCCGTGGTGCGGCTAAGACCCTGGTAGTCCACGGCCCCCAAGGCCGGGAGGGCCGCCAGGCCGAGGGCCAGTGCGGCACCAGTCAGCAAACGTCGCATCGAATCGTCAGTCCCTGTCCTGAAGCGGGCGCAGGCTATTATCCCGTAATGCATACCCGGACGCCGGTCCCCGGCAAGTCATTATTCCTTCTGGCACTGCTGGTGCTGGCCCCTGCGCTGGCGGGTGCTGCCGAGGCCGCTCTCGATCCGGCCCGGGTCGGCTGGTCGGAAATTCGGATGACAGCGAGCAAGTTTTTCCTGACAGCCGAATCCCGACTGGCGCTGCGCACCGTCACGGGCGCAACGGTGACCCCCGATCTGCTGGTGGTCGCCGACCAGAATTTCACGCCGCTGGCGCCCGGAACCGACGTGCTGGAACTCGTCTACGACACCCGTGGCGTCGGTCGAAAATCGCGGCTTACCCTGCTCATGGACCCGGTTTCCGGCGCTGCCATCCAGCGCGTGCAGCACGACCAGGACGGCAAGCCGCGCTTTCGCACCTATCGCTTCGGCGTCGAGGGCGCCTACCACCGCACCTTCTGGCCGGCCACGGCCAGCGAAAAGTCGCTGCAGCCCAAGGGGTGGACGAAAACCAGCGAGGGACTGCGGGCCTACCCGGTGCCACCCGGCAAGCAGCCTGTCATCGAACCCACCGGCCTGCTTTACGCCATCGCGGCCGCGGCGCTCGACAATCCCGGCGACACGGCCGACATGCTGGTGTTTCGCCGCCGCGATACCCAGACAGTCCGCATTACGGTACTGCCGTCGCGCGAAATCAGCGTGCGCTACGACGAGGTCTGGCCCACGGGCACCGTCCAGCGCAACGGGAAGCGAAAGCCCCTGCGGCTTTCGCTGCAGGGCATGCCGGTGCCCGGCAGCAACCCGAACGATGACGACCTGGAGCTGCTTGGCCTGCGCGGCAAGCTGGAACTCCTGCTCGACCCCGCCACACGGGCGCCGCTGCAGTTATCCGGCGACGTCAAGATCCTCGGCAAGGTCACGCTGCGGCTTGCCGAGCTGCACCCGCGGTGACAGTGTCGGGCAGTCTCGTATAATCTGTGTGCCAGACGGTTTTCGAAACAGGAGAGGCAAGATGATCAGGTCCTTTAGCAGCCGCGGCGGCATCGCGACGATGTGCGTGCTGGCCATCACGCTGTTCAGCGGTTGCGCCTCCGGGCCGTCGATCTACGTCAACGCCGATCCCTCGGCCACCTTCGCCACCTATCGCACCTACAATTTTGTCACGCCGATGGGCACGGACGGGCCGGGTTACTCCTCCATGCTCAGCCAGTACCTCCGCCAGGCCACGAGTCGGGAACTGGAGGCACGTGGCTACCAGCGCAGCGACAACCCGGATCTCCTCGTCAACTTCAACCTGCAGACCCGGGACAAGATCCAGACCACCACCACCCCGTCCGCGCCGCAATACGGTGGCTACTACGGCTACCGGACGGCGGGCCATTACGGCACGTGGGGCGGCTACGATACCCAGGTGACGCAGTACACCGAGGGCACCCTCAGCCTGGATATCGTCGATGCGGCACGCATGCAGCTCGCCTGGGAAGGTACCGCGGTGGGCCGCGTGCGGGAAAAGAACCGCAGCAACCTGAAGCCGGTGGTCGACAAACTTATTGCGCAGTTCTTCGAGAACTATTCGTACCGGGCCGCACCCTGACCGGCGGCCCTCACGCGCGGGAAGCCAGGCCCGCGCCCAGGCCCGCGACGCCATAGAATGGCCTGATGGCAGACCCCGTCGATCTCGCGACCCTGCGCCGCGACTACCGCACCCGACCACTGAACCGTGGCGACCTCGCCGCCGATCCGGTGGTGCAGTTCCAGCAGTGGTTCACCGAGGCGCTGGACGCCAGCGTGCTGGACCCGAACGCCATGAGCATCGCGACGGTTGGCGGGGATGGCCAGCCCTCCTTGCGCACCGTGCTGCTCAAGTACTTCGATGCCACGGGCTTCGTCTTCTATACGAACCTCGACAGCCGCAAGGCGCAGGAGATCGGCACCAATCCGAAAGTTGCGCTGCTGTTCTACTGGGCCGAGATCAGCCGGCAGGTGCGCATCACCGGCACAGCCACGCGCACTTCGGCCACCGAAAACCTCCGCTATTTCCTCACCCGTCCCCGCGACAGCCAGATTGGCGCGTGGGTGTCCGAGCAAAGCCGGGTCATCGAGGGACGCAACCTGCTCGAAGCCAAGTTCGCCGAGCTCAAGGGCAAGTTCACTGCCGGGGAAGTCCCCTTGCCATCGTTCTGGGGCGGCTTCCGGGTGGCGGCCGAGGCCGTTGAGTTCTGGCAGGCGCGGGACAACCGGCTGCACGACCGATTCCTTTATAGTCGGTCCGGTTCCGACTGGACCATCGCCCGCCTTGCGCCCTGAAGGAGCCTTTCGATGCCATCATTTCCGCTCATCGCACGCGTCGCGGCCGCCGCTGTCCTTGCCACCGCGACCGGCTGCTCCGCGCAACGTACCGCGACACTGCCCGACGCCCCACCGCTTGCCGAATTCTGCCTGGAGGCGCAGCAGGTCATCGTGCACACGAATGTCAGGCCAACCCTGATCGTGCATACCGACTTCGATGCCTTTGTGAAATCCAAGGCGCTCATCGAGCCACTCACGATCCAGCAGTACATCTGGTATGAGAACGACGACGCCAGCCGGCCCGTGATGGTGTCGTGCAAGATGAAAAGCGCCGACCACCTCAACGAGGCCCTCGGCGCGGGCACGTCGGCTGGCGACGGCCACTGCCAGGACATGAACCGCCTGACCTTCGAACGCGTGCGGGCCACGCTCGGCGCGGGGTCGACCGAGTCCCTCGTCTTTGACGGCGCCGAGGATGTCCATAACAAGGAGAATCCGGGCATGACCGGCCCGGACTGGCTGAAGCCCTACGAAATGACCTGGCGCGATGACGCGGGCGTTCTGCATTTGCGCAGCAAGGGCTTCCGGGTCGACTGGACGGACCCGCAGTTCGCGGCCATGCCCGGCCGGTTTCGCGGTGTGCAGTACTGCCACCTGATTGCACCGGAATACCTGGCGCGCCTGGTTAGCGGCCAGGCCAGGGCGGGCCTGGAAGTCGGCCGCGAGGTAACGGATCTGTCGCGGGCGCCGCCGGCGGATACCCTGGGGCACCGCGACGCCCAATAGCGGCCGGTTCGCGGGTGCGAGACTTACACGTTCTCATTGTCGGCGCCGGCATCGGCGGACTGACCACCGCCCTTGCCCTTCAAAAGGCCGGCATCCGCGTCTCCATTTACGAGCAGGCATCCGCCCTCGCCGAGGTCGGCGCGGGACTGACGGTGGCATCGAACGGTTCGCTGGTGTTGCAGCACCTCGGCCTTCGCGCGGTGCTTGAAGACCTGGCGGTAGTCCCCGGCCACGGCGCCGTGAAGCACTACCGGACCGGCAAGACGCTGGTCGACATCCCGCGCGGCGCAACGCAGATCGAGCGCTTTGGCGCGCCGTATTGCCAGATCCACCGGAACGACCTCCACCAGGCACTGGTTGCAGCCGTGCGCAGCGCGGATTCGAACTGCCTGCACCTTAACTGCACACTCGAGGACTTCGGCCAGGATACGAACGGCGTCACCGCCCTGTTCAATAAATCCCGCACGGCGCGCGCCGACCTGCTCGTTGGCTGCGATGGCATTCGCTCGACGGTGCGGGCGCGGCTGTTCGGCACCGAGGAGCCGCGCTTCACCGGCTACGTAGCGTGGCGTGGACTCATCCCGATGGAACGCATGACCGAGGCCATGATCGTGCCGGACTCGGCCGTCTGGATCGGTCCCGGCCACTTTCTCACCCGCTACAAGATCCGGCGCGGCGAGTTACTCAACTACGTCGGTATCGCGCGCACCAACAGCTGGGTAGAAGAAGGCTGGTCGGTGCGCTCGACGGTTGAAACCCTGCTGGCCGAATTCCGGGGCTTCGAGCCCGTCGCCCGGTCGATCCTGATGGCCACGCCGCCTGATCAGTGTTTCAAGTGGGGCCTGTTTGACCGGGATCCGCTGCCAACCTGGACCTCGGGCCGCGTCACGCTGCTCGGTGACGCCGCTCACCCGATCACACCCTTTCTCGGACAGGGCGCGGTCATGGCCCTCGAAGATGCGCTGCTGTTCGCCCGCGCTGTCGTTGCCGCCAGTTCGGTATCCGAGGCTCTGGCCCGTTATGAGAAGGCCCGCGTTTCCCGTGCCAATCACGTACTGCTGGCGTCGCGCGAGAATGGCGTGCACCTGACCACGACCGACCCGGACTGCTACGACGCGGAGACTCACCGGAACGAGGAATCGCTGGACCTCGCGAGTTACAATGCGGTGACCACACCCGTCTGATAAATGCCTGATCTCACCCCCACCACCTTTCCCGCTCCGCTGCAGTCCGGTGCGCTCGATATCGTCGGTGATGTCCATGGCGAACTGGATGCCCTGCACGATCTTCTCGCCCGGCTCGGCTACGACAAGGACGGCTCCCACCCGGATCACCGCCATCTCGTGTTCGTCGGCGACCTGGGCGACCGGGGGCCGGACAGCCCGGG
>JAQBGF010000119.1:0-13330 GCA_032122615.1 Gammaproteobacteria bacterium
GGACAGGTCTTGGCCGCCTGTCGGGAAGACCCGCTGAGGGCCGGCCAAGACCTGTCCCGCCACCGACCGCTGCTGCGGGGCGAGTTCGGGGTCGCGGCTGAAGCCGCTCCTACAGAGCGGGCGTGGGCGGGGAGGGTTTTGCAAGCGCTCACCGTGTCTTCACGGTAGTGCAAAACTCTTCCCCGACCAGCGGACCGCGACCGCGGGCCACGGAGTCCGTTGTCGCGCCTGAAGGCGCTCCTACGGTACGCTAGCCGGCATGCCCGATCTTCAGTCCTGGACTACCGAGCGGATCGCGCGGCTCGCTGCCCTGGTGCTGCTGATCGCGGCGTGCCTGCAGCTCATCCTGCCCTTCCTTGGCGCCCTGACCTGGGCCGCCATCATTGCCATTACGGTCTGGCCGGCCTTCGTGTGGCTCTCCGGCCGACTGGGTGACCGCCCCGTCGTTGCGGCCAGCCTCTGCAGCCTTGGCCTGTTCCTGGTGCTGGTGGTGCCCTTCGGCATCCTCACGGGAACACTGGGGCAGGCGGTGCCGCAGGTCGCCGCGATGCTTAAGGATCTGGCCGGGTCCATGGACCCCGAGCCGCCGCAATGGCTCAGCGAGCTGCCGCTGGTTGGCGACCTGCTCCGCGGCGTGTGGCTCAGCGCGGTGGCGGATATGTCGGGAGTGGTCAAGAAGGCGCTGCCGGCGGCCGAGCAAGCCGGCGTGTGGGCGCTGGCTCAGGGTGCCAACCTGGCACTGGCCCTGCTGGAATTCCTGTTCGCGATCCTGATTGCGGCGGTCTTCCTGATCACGGCGGACCGCTCGGCCGACCTCGCTGAGCGCCTGGTTTCACGCCTCGATATCGGAGAGCAGGGCAGCATTATTCCGCTGGTGGTGGGCACCGTGCGCAGCGTGTCGATCGGCCTCGTCGGCACGGCGTCAGTGCAGGCGCTGATTGCGGGCCTCGGCTTTGTCATTGCGGGCATGCCGGGGGCCGTAGTGCTCAGCTTTGGCACCTTCATGATGGCCCTGGTGCAGTTGCCGACCTTTCTCATCTGGCTGCCATCGGCGGCCTGGCTGTACTACGACGGCGAGACGGGCTCGGCGATTTTCCTGGCCGTCTGGGGCCTGCTCCTCGTCAACACCGTCGATAATTTCCTCCGTCCCTACCTGATCAGCCGCGGGGCAAAGCTGCCCTTTGCCTTGATTCTGATGGGCGTCTTAGGGGGGCTCCTGGCCTGGGGAATCATCGGCCTGTTCATCGGGCCGACGCTGCTGGCAGTGGCGTATTCGCTGGCGCAAAGCTGGATCGGGGCGGCGCGCGAAGCGGTCAATTTGCCGCCAGATAACCCCTAAATCGGCGACGATCTCAGCTTTTGCCGCCTATTCCCAGTTTTCATACTCCGTAGCTCGCGGGTCCCCGGCGGGAAATCCTGTCCGCTACCGTGCGGCACGGAGAGCGCGGACAGGACACCCGCCGTGTACCCGCTGCAAAGCCGGCCCCGCGCCTGGTCGGCAAGGTTGGCTAGAGAAGCGTGAAACTGAGGCTTGTAGATATATAAAGATATCTTTATATTTCGTCCATGAAGCTTGATCAGGCTGTATTGCAGCTGGACGCAGCCGCGGAGCGGAGCCGGCTGCGGCTGCTGGTGGCGTTGCTGGGCGGCGAGACGACGGTCGGTGATCTGGTGGCCGTGCTGCAGCAAAGCCAGCCGCGCGTGTCCCGTCACCTCCGTCTGCTTCTGGAAGCGGGGCTTTTGGAGTCGTTTCGCGAGGGCCGCTCGATTTACTACCGGTGGTCGGCGCCGGGTCTGGCGGCGGGAGTTGCCAGTCCAGTCGCGGCGGTCGCGGCGAGCGACGATCCGACCATCACCACGGACCGCGCGCGGCTTAAAGCACTGTCCCGCGAGCGCGAACGGGGTGCGCTGCGCCGCGCGCTGCGTGCCGGACGGGCACGCGGTTTGCACACGTCCGACACCGGAGCCGCGATCAGCGAGCTGTTGCACACGATCCCCGGCGAGCACCGATCCAGCGAGATCCTGATAGTGGGTTGCGGGTCCGGCGAGTTGCTTGAGCTGCTGTTGCCATCGGTGCGGATGGTGGTCGGCACCGAACCGTCCGGCCACCGTCGGCAGGTGGCCCGCGCGCGTCTGCGCCTGGGCGGCCTGCCGCACTGGACGATCCGCGACGCCGAAGCCACGCAGCTGCCCTTGGCGTCCGCATCCTTCGATCTCGTGATCGTGCAGGACGCACTGGCTCCCGGGGCTGACGTGGCACAGATCCTCGTCGAAGCCGTCCGGGTGCTGCGTACGGCCGGCCGGCTGCTGATCCTCGACCGCATTCTTCCGACTGACATGGAGTTAACGGCGCACCTTGCGGCGCTTGGCTTCACCGTCACACGCCGGCAGTGGTTGCCGGGACGCGAACCTGACCGGGCACTGTTCCAGGCCAGTCGGGCCGAGCTGACGCCTGCCAGGACCGGTACCAATGACTGACTTAAACCCCAGGCCGAGCAAAGCACCTGTGCAGGTGTCGTTCGAGTTCTTTCCGCCGAAGTCCCCGGAGATGGAGGCGACCCTGTGGCAGGCCATCCTGAAACTGGCGCCGCTGCGGCCCCGGTTCGTGTCCGTCACCTACGGCGCGGACGGATCGACGCGCGACCGGACCCACCGGATCGTATCCCGCATCGCGAGCGAAACTGGCCTCGTCAGCGCGCCGCATCTGACGTGCGTCGGGTCAACCCGGGAAGAGATCAAGTCGATCGCCCGCATTTATCGCGACGAGGGCATCCGCCACATCGTTGCGCTGCGGGGCGATCCGCCCCAGGGCGCCACCCGCTACGAGCCGCACCCGGGTGGCTATCCCTATGCCGTGGACCTGGTGCGCGGCCTTCGCGAGGTGGCCGACTTCGATATCTCCGTGGCGGCGTATCCGGAAGGTCATCCCGAAGCGCCTGATGCAAACTTCGACCTCGACTACCTGAAGCGCAAGCTCGACGCGGGCGCCAACAGGGCCATCACCCAGTTCTTCTACGACACCGAGAACTTCCTGCGCTTCCGCGACAAGTGCGTCGCGCGCGGGATCACGGCACCCATCGTGCCCGGCATCCTGCCCATCGCGAAATTCCGCCAGATGCTCAACTTCGCCAATCGTGCCGGCGCGAAAGTGCCCGCCTGGCTGCACGAGCGCTTCGAAGGCCTGGACGACGACCCGGACACCCAGCGCATGCTCGGTGCGAGTATCGCGATCGACCAGGTCGTTACCCTGCGCCGGCATGGCATCAGCGAGTTTCACTTCTACACGCTGAACCGGGCGGAGCTGACCTTCGCCATCTGTTATGCCCTGGGTATACGTCCGCAGCCGGCATCCGCGGAAGGTGCTGCGTGACTCTCCCCGCGACCAGGGGATTTCCGGCCCTCGAAGCGCTGCTGGCAAAGCGCATCGTGATCCTCGATGGCGCCATGGGCACGATGGTGCAGGCGCACCGGCTCGAGGAGCCGGACTACCGGGGCAAGCGTTTTGCAGATTCCGCGCGTGACCTGAAGGGCAACCACGATCTCCTCAGCATTACCCGAGCGGACGTGATCGGCGAGATACACCGGCAGTTCCTTGAGGCCGGCGCGGACGTCATCGAGACCAATACCTTCAATTCCACCGCGCCATCACTGGCGGACTACGGCCTCGAAAGCTGTGTGCACGAACTGAACCTGGCTGGCGCGATGCTCGCCAGGTCGGTCGCCGACGACGTGGCTGCGCGAACCGGCGAGCCGCGTTTTGTCGCTGGCGTACTGGGTCCCACGAGTCGCACCGCGTCGATTTCGCCGGACGTGAACGACCCCGCATTCCGCAACATCAGCTACGACGAACTCGTGGCCACCTACACGATTGCAACGCGGGCGCTGCTCGAAGGCGGTGCCGATTTCATACTGGTCGAGACGATCTTCGACACGCTAAACGCCAAGGCGGCGCTCTACGCGATTGCCGCAGTCGGCGATGAGCTCGGCCTGCGGATCCCGGTGATGATTTCCGGAACCATTACGGACGCTTCCGGCCGCACGCTGTCCGGCCAGACGCCCGAATCCTTCTGGAACTCCGTCCGGCACATTAATCCGTTCATCGTCGGCCTCAACTGCGCGCTCGGCGCCAAAGACCTGCGC
This sequence comes from Gammaproteobacteria bacterium, assembly GCA_032122615.1. GTDB lineage: Bacteria > Pseudomonadota > Gammaproteobacteria > Steroidobacterales > SHZI01. The sequence goes on from JAQBGF010000119.1 coordinate 4,141, forward strand.
CCGCACATCAGCGAGTTGTCGCGTGTGGCGGGGACCCTCATCAGCGTGCACCCGAATGCCGGCCTGCCTAACGCCTTCGGCGGCTACGACGACACGCCTGCCGCGATGGCCAGCGTGCTCGGCGAATTTGCCTCGGCTGGCTTGCTGAACATGGTCGGCGGCTGCTGCGGAACGACCCCCGCACACATCACCGCGATCCGCGAAGCGGCGACCCGGCACGCACCTCGCGTGGTGCCGACGGTCGAGGTCAAGCTTCGCCTGTCGGGCCTTGAGCCCTGCAACATCGGTGACGACTCGTTGTTTGTGAACGTCGGAGAGCGGGCAAACGTCGCGGGTTCGGCCCAGTTCCGCAAGCTGATTGTCGGTGGCGACTACGCCGGCGCGCTGGCGGTCGCCCTTTCGCAGGTCGAGAACGGCGCGCAGATCATCGACGTGAACATGGACGAGGGCATGCTGGACTCGGTCGCCGCAATGGACCGGTTCCTGAAGATCGTCGCCACCGAGCCGGACATCGCCCGTGTGCCGGTGATGATCGATTCGTCCCGGTGGAGCGTAATCGAGACGGGGCTGAAAGCCGTGCAGGGCAAGGCGGTTGTCAATTCGATCAGTCTCAAGGAGGGTGAGGAGCCGTTTTTGCACCAGGCCCGGGAAGTCCGCCGGCACGGCGCGGCCGTGGTGGTAATGGCCTTCGACGAGCAGGGCCAGGCCGAGACGGTGGAGCGTAAGCTCTCGATCTGCACACGCTGCTACAAGTTATTGACGGAGCAGGTGGGCTTTCCGCCGGAAGACATCATCTTCGACCCGAACATCTTCGCGGTGGCCACCGGCATTGAAGAGCACAACGACTATGGCGTGGCCTTCATCGAAGCCACGCGGCAGATTAAGCAGCGATTACCCCACGCGCTGGTCAGCGGCGGCGTCAGTAATGTGTCCTTCTCATTTCGCGGCAACGATGCCGTTCGCGAGGCCATGCACTCGGTGTTCCTGTACCACGCCATTCAGGCGGGCATGGACATGGGCATCGTCAACGCCGGGCAGCTCGGCATCTACGCGGAAATAGACCCGGAACTGCGCGACGCGGCGGAGGACGTGATCCTCAATCGGCGGCCGGATGCCACCGAGCGCCTCCTGGAACTGGCTGAACGCTACCGGGACACCGGTGGTGCCGTGGCGAAAAAGGCCGATTTGGAGTGGCGAAAGCTGCCGCCCGGCCAGCGGTTGTCGCACGCGCTCGTAAAAGGCATCGACGAGTTTATCGTTGCGGACACCGAGGAGGCCCGCCTTCAGGCCAAGCGACCGCTTGATGTGATCGAGGGCCCGTTGATGGACGGCATGAACGTGGTCGGCGACCTCTTCGGCTCCGGCAAGATGTTTCTGCCCCAGGTGGTGAAGTCTGCCCGCGTGATGAAGAAGGCGGTGGCCCACCTCATCCCGTTCATCGAGGAGGGGCAGACGGGTGGCGTAAAGAGGGCCGGGAAGATCGTGATGGCGACCGTGAAGGGCGACGTTCACGACATCGGCAAGAACATCGTCGGCGTGGTCTTACAGTGCAATAACTTCGAGGTCATCGACCTCGGCGTGATGGTGCCCTGCGAGCGCATCCTGGAAACGGCGCGCCGTGAGAACGCCGACATGATCGGGGTTTCTGGCCTGATCACGCCGTCGCTCGAGGAGATGGTGCATGTCGCGAAGGAGATGAAGCGCCAGGAATTCACATTGCCGCTCCTGATCGGCGGCGCGACGACATCGCCAGCCCATACCTCGGTGAAGATCGACCCCGAATACGCCGGGCCGGTGGTCTACGTCAAGGACGCGTCGCGGGCGGTCGGTGTGGCGCAGAAGCTGTCGAGCGCGACAGACCGGGCGGCGTACGTGGCCAGCGTGAAGGAAGACGCCCGGGTGCGCCGCGAGCGGCATGGCCGACGGTCGGAAGCGACGCCACAGCTCAGCATTGCCGCGGCGCGGGCGAACCGGATTCCACTCGACTGGGCCACGCCGCCGGCGGTGCCCGCGTTTACCGGCGTTCAGGTGCTGGACGATGTCCCACTGACCAAGCTCGTGCCGTACATCGACTGGATGCCATTCTTCAATGCCTACGAGTTTCGCGGGACCTTTCCTGCCATCCTCGACGACGACGTGGTGGGCGAAGCCGCGCGTGACCTGTACGGCGATGCGCAGAAGATGCTGGCGCGAATCGTCGCTGAGAAGTGGCTGACAGCAAAGGCCGTGTTCGGCATCTTCCCCGCCAACCGGGTGGGCGAGGACGATGTGGCCGTGTACGCCGACGAGCAGCGCAGTGGCCCAGTCGCAGTGCTGCACCAGCTGCGCCAGCAGAAACCCCTGGCCGACAAACTGCCCAACGCCTGCCTGGCCGATTTTATCGCGCCCCACGATACCGGGCTGCGCGACTATGTCGGCGCCTTCGTGGTGACGGCCGGGCTGGGCATCGAGCCGCACGTCACGGCCTTCGAGCGTGATCTCGACGACTATTCGTCGATCATTCTGAAGGCGCTGGCCGACCGGCTGGCCGAAGCCTGCGCCGAGTACCTCCACGGCGAGGTGCGCCGCGTGCACTGGGGCTACGCGAGCGGCGAGCAGTTGAGCGACGCGGAGTTGATCAACGAGGGCTACCGTGGCATTCGCCCCGCACCCGGCTACCCGGCGTGTCCCGATCACACGGAGAAGGCGACGCTCTGGAAGTTGCTAGCTGTCGACACGAACATCGGCGTGCAGCTCACCGAGTCCTTCGTGATGATGCCGGCGGCATCCGTCAGCGGCCTCTATTACGCGCACCCGGAATCGCGCTACTTCGCCGTGGGACGTATCGGGCGCGACCAGGCGGAGGACTATGCGCAGCGCAAGGGCCTGCCGCTGGCGACGGTGGAGCGCTGGCTGGCGTCGAATCTGGCCTACGACCCCGAATAAGCCCGGCGGGCTACGTGGATATACGACTGTCCGGTACCGCTCCCGCCCGCGAGAATTAAACCAGACCCTGTCGGTGGGAGCGTGTGAACGAGTCCCGCGTTCCGATTCCTCGGCCGGTTGGCAATTCGGGGCAGCGGATGAGTGTACGAGACAGGCGGTCCAGAAGGCGCCAGCGTAATCTTCTGGAGACTGTGGGGCCCTTGATCTCCTGGGGCATGCGTCGTAGGGCCGACAAATTCATGGCCGAAACGGCGAGCTATGCGGCAGCGAGCACCCGGACGCTTGACCGGATTCTGGCGTTGAACGGGAGCACCGAATACGGACGACGCCGCGGACTGGATGGACCGAACCCCCGTCAGGTCTTCGATCGATTACCGGTCACCACCTACGCCGATTATTCTGCCTACATCGAACGTACGGCCGCCGGCGAGCAAAATCTCCTCAGTGGCGAGCCTGTAATCTACTTTTCGACAACGTCGGGCACGACCGGGCCGCCCAAGATGATTCCGGTAACGCAGCGCCAGATGCGCATGGCCGTCGGTACGCGCATGACGTCCATGGGGCTGGCACTCCGCGCCGGGGTTCTCAAGCCGATGCGCGGGCGTTTCATGACGATGATCACCGAGCACGTGAGCGGCCAAACCCCGGGCGGTATGCCCATGGGTGCAGCGACCACCGGCGGATTCCGCCAACTGGGAAATTTCGCCGACAAGATCCTCACGTCGCCACCCGATGTCATGCGCGTTCACGACCAGGCGACCTCGCGTTATCTGCACCTTCTGTTCGGGCTCGGCGATGAGCGTCTGTGGACCATGATCGCCTTTTTTCCGGCCACCATCCTTTTTGCCCTGCGCACCCTTGAGGCGCAAAAGGTGAATCTGGTTCGCGACCTCGCCGACGGGACACTCAATCCGGAGCTTGAACTTCCGGAAGCCGCACGCGCCCGCCTGCTGAGCCTCCGGCGTCCTGACCCGGCCCGGGCCCGGGCACTCACCGCTCTTCTGGATAGCGGCCAGTTCACCCCCGCAAAAATCTGGCCTGACCTCGGCGCCATTCTCACAGCAACCGGGGGCGCATTCGGCTTCTACATTGACCAGTTGCGTCCCCTGCTCGACGGTGTGGAAGTTTTCTCGCCCGTTTACAGTGCTTCCGAGGGAACGATCGGGTACGGATTTTCCGCCGATCAGCCCTTTTATCTGATGGTGTCGTCACTGGCGTACGTCGAGTTGTTGCCGGTGGACCAGATGAATGATCCGAAGGCGCGACCCATCCCGGCCTGGCAGGCCAAACCCGGCACTGAATATGAAGTGGTCATTACCACGCTGGCTGGTTTTACCCGTTTCCGGTTGCATGACATCGTGCGGGTCATCGAACTGTACGGCCAGACGCCGGTTTTCGAGTTCGTCGAGCGCAGCGGCCAGGTCCTTGACATAGCCGGCGAGAAGACGGCGGAGCACCACGTTGTCGAGGCCATGGAGCTAGCTGGCCGTGATGTCAATCTGCCGCTGGTCGATTACTTTGTGACACTCGATACCGAAACGGCCCCCGGTCGCTACCTGCTGGTGATCGAGAGTACGCATACCGGTCCCGGCCTTGCAGAACTGGCACGGGAATTTCTGCAGGCTGCAGAGGCTGCCCTGCACAAGGTCGCCTTCTATTACGACGAAGATCGGGGCCTGGGCATTCTGGCCTCCATGGCTATGGTCGTCCTGAAGCCGGGCGCCTTTGAACGCTACCGGGACCGGCGTGTCGCGGCCGGCGCTTCAGCTTCGCAGGTGAAGACGCCGCATGTGGTCCTCGATCCGGAATTCTTGAATCGCGAGATGCAAGACGAGGCGATGTTGCGCGTCGAAGGCACCAGTAAATGATTTCCCCGCGACGCCAGGCCCGTTACCCGGACCTGCACTCCGGATAGCGGCCAGTTTGCAGAATTGTCGGGCGGAACGGGGCATCGGACGGATCGGGGCTTCGGGCCGATGAAATTTCGGGAGGCAGGACATGCGCAGGTTCTTTGTCGGTGTCGGCATGCTACTGATCGTGTTGCTGGGCGGAGGCTACGCCTGGCTCTGGCAGGCTGATCAGTACCAGCAGGACGGGACCCTCACGCTCCCGGCGCTCAAGGCGCCGGTCCGGGTCGTGCGTGATGAACAGGGTGTGCCGTATATCTACGCCGAGTCACTCGACGATGCATTTCGCGCCCAGGGTTTCGTGACCGCGCAGGATCGCCTGTTTCAAATCGAATTCAGCCGATACCTCGCGCACGGCCGGCTTGCCGAACTGATTGGTGAGGCGGGTCTGGGGCTGGATATTCCCCTACGGGTGGCCGGTATACCGCGACACGCCCGGCGTCATGCCGCGCTCCTGCAAGGAGAGGAAAAACGGCGGCGCGAACTCTACCTGGAGGGCCTGAACGCCTACATCCGCGATCACGCCGATGAACACCCTGTGAGCTTCCGGATTCTCGGCATCGAGCCGCAGCCCTGGACCCTGGAGGATTCTGTCACGCTGAGCTACTTCCTGAACTGGGTCAGTTCGGCGAACCTGGACACCGAACTGATCAGTCAGGCGGTCATTGACCGGATCGGACCGGAAAAGGCCGCGCAAATTTCCCAGCTCACCGTAAATCCCGACGGCGAATCCGAGCAATCGGCGCAGCCCGTGGCGGCGACCCTCACCGGGGGCCTGCATCCGGGCGCCTGGCTGGCCAGCGGCCCGCGGCCGATGCAACTCGGCAGCAACAACTGGGTGATGAGCGCCGCCCGGTCGGTCGGGGGCGCGCCCATCGTGGTGAACGACCCGCACATCGACTCCAGGACGCTGCCCGGCATCTGGCACCCGATCGGACTGGTGACGCCGGGGCTGCGCGCGGTCGGCGTTGCTGGTGCGGGCATGCCCGGGCTCGCCGTGGGCCGCACCGATCGCATCGCCTATGGCGTCACCAATTCCTATGGTGATGTGATTGACCTGTTCATCGAGCGCGAGGACCCGGCCAATCCGGGTCATTACCTGGAGGGCGAAAAGTCCGTGCCCTTTGAGATCATCGAGGATTCCGTGCGGGTGAGGGTCCGTGGCAGTGCGACCGGCTTTCGGGATATGCCGTTGCGGATTCGCGTGACTCACCGTGGTCCGGTGATTTCCGATCACGGGATGGGAGGGGCGGGCAAGGGCGTGCTGTTATCCCTGCGCTGGTCCGTGCCGGAGGCGATGCGCCCTGATGACAGCGGCGGCACTGACCTCATGCTGGCCCGTAGTGTCGAGGAAGCGCGGCAGGCAATCGGACGGATTAACGCCCCCTACAACTATGTGGTCGCCGACGTGGACGGCAACATCGCGCGCTTGACCGGCGGTCGGGTGCCGATCCGTCTGCGGGGTGACGGCTCGACCCCGGTGCCGGTCACGGACGATGCGGATGCCTGGGGCGGATTCATTCCCTGGGAGCAGATGCCCGGTGTCGTCAATCCGCCCCGGGGCTGGGTGGGCAACGCCAACCATCGCATCTTGCCCGCCGACTACCCGTATGCGTACTCGAGCTATTTCTCGGCGTCGTGGCGCTACCGTCGCATGCTGGAATTGCTGGACGGCCCCGGGAAGCTCAGCGCCGATGACCACTGGCGTTTTCTCTGGGACACGAAGAACACCATGGCAGAGCAGCTGGCACCGCTGATGGTTTCGGCGCTGGCAGCACGGGACGACACCCGGGAGATGGCTGAAATCCTGCGCGACTGGAATTTCAGGGACCAGCCGGATGCCGTGGCGCCGACGATTTTCCAGGCGACGTATCGCGATTTTGCCAGGCTGACATTCGAAGATGAGTTGGGCGCGGATGTCGCGAACCAGATGCTCGACAATTTCTACTACTGGCACGAACGACTGGCACGCATGTCCGGCGACAACGACAACGTCTGGTTCGACGATGTGGGGACCGCCCCGCGCGAGACCCGCGATGAGTTGCTGCATCGCGCGGCACTGACGGCGCGTGACGAACTCGCGGCCCGGTTCGGACCCGACATGGAAAGCTGGAACTGGGGACGCGTGCACACCGTGACATTTTCGAGTCCCACCATTCCCGGAAAATGGGCCGCGGCACTCCTGGGTGGCGGCACGAGGCCCAAGAATGGCTCCGGTGAAACGATTAACCGGGCGAGCTACATCTATCCGGAACCGTTCGACACTGTCTACATCGCCTCAATGCGCTTTGTGGCAGACCTGTCGGATCCTGACAGGGTAATGGCGGTCGTGTCCGGTGGCGTCAGCGGGCGACAGTTTGATCCGCATCTGAAGGATCAGCTCGATGCCTGGCAGTCTGGCGAGCCGCGCTACTGGTGGTTCAGTGACACGGCCATACGCACTCACACCCGGCACGAGTTGCACCTCGAACCGGGACCCATCAGCAAGCCGATCACCGAATAAGGCGCTGGCATTTATGGAAATCGACATCATCCTCAATGAATTTGCGAACCCCGCCGAGGCAGCCGAACTGGGACTGCTGGCGGAACGCTACGGACTGCGAGGAGTCTGGTCCACCAATTATCCGACGTCCCAGGATCCGTTTTTCACACTGTCGCTGCTTGCCAGCCGCAGCTCGAAAATCCGCATGGGGCCGCTGGCGATCAGTCCCTTTGAGTTGCATCCGCTGCGCATGGGCAATCTTCTCTATGCCCTGAACGAGCTGTGTGGGGGGCGGGGCATGATTACGGTGGGCGGTGGCGGCGCGGTGCTGCAGGCCATGGGTGGCGAGCGAAAACGCATGATCCGTGCGATGCGCGAATGCCTGGAAATCCTGCGGGCGGCCCGCGACGGGCCGGGCCAGTACCAGGGCGAAATGTACAGCGTGCGTGGCTACAAGCTCGACTGGGCCAAAGCGGCACCGCCACTCATTTATCTGGGGTCGAATCATCTGCAAAGCATGCGGCTGGCCACCCGGCTGGCGGATGGCCTGATGACCAGCGATTTTTGCGTGTCGCTCATGAAGACCCGGGTGGAAGAAATTCATGCAGCCCTGGATGCGGCAAACCGCGCCCGCAGCAGCTTCCGCATCAGCAACGTCTGGGCATGGCATATCAAGGCAGATGCCGAGGAGTCGCAGAAAGAGGCGCGTCGTGAGCTGATCACGCGTGGCTATCTGGCCGAGCAATACTTTGCACCGTTCCTGAGTCCGGAGGAACTGGCCCTGGTGCGGCGCAACTTCCGGGCATTTCTCACCGCTTTCCATGACCGGAGCGGCAGGATCGAGGGCGTTCCCGAGACCCTGGTGAACAAGATGGTCAGCAATATCTCACTGGTCGGCGGGCTCGATGCCATCGACAAGGCAGTGGAGACGCTGCGGGAGTTTGCGCGAACGGGCCTGACGGAAATTGCCCTGCGCATTCATGATGACCCGGCAGACGCCATCCGTCTCATCGGTGAACGGGTGGCTCCGGCACTGAGGTAATTGGGTTACTGGCGGGATAACTCACTTTGTAGCCCGCGGCCCCCGGCGGGAAATCCTGTCCGCTACCGTGCGGCACGGTGAGCGCGGACAGGACACCCGTCGTGTGCCCGCTCTTACAGAGAACGTTGTGACTCGACAGTCGCCCGGAAGTGCCGGCAACCCCACATCAGCAGCAGCGCCGACAGACCGGCCGCCACGCTCACGACCAGCGCCAGCGACTTGCCTACCGCGAGGTCATCGCCAAAGACGTAGTCGGTAACCGCCGCCGTGAATAGCGGCCCCAGTCCCATACCGACAAGATTGAGAAAGAACAGGTAGATGGCCGACGCCACTGCGCGCATCGGCCCGGGCGTCATGATTTGCACGGCGGCCGGCGCAGCGCCCCAGGCAAACGTGCCGAAGAAGATCAGCGGGGCGTACAGGATCAGCATCAGATCCAGGTCGCCGGCGAGCGGGGCCGTGGCGCCAAACAGCAGCGAACCAGCGGCACTGACGACGCCCGCGCGCATTGGCCCGTCCGCCCGGCCGAGCCGCTGTTCGCGGTCTGACCACCAGCCGCCGGCGATCACGCCGCTGGTACCGAAGAAGACAATCAGCATGCCCAGCCAGAAACCGGCCTGGCCTGGCGTCAGGCCGAAGTTGCGTATCCACAGTGTTGGCGTCCAGGCCGTCAGCGAATTCAGCACGATACCCAGCAGGGCAAAGCCGGCAAGGTGTGCGGTGAACGCCTGCCAGTGCACCCGCATGTACCGCAGGAGGGGCTTCAGCCCCGATCCTTCCCGCGCGGGGACCACCTGCCGCCGGGCCGGTTCGGTCAGCGTCAGGAGCCACAAC
>JAQBGF010000120.1:0-25392 GCA_032122615.1 Gammaproteobacteria bacterium
TGGCCGCCTGTCGGGAAGACCCGCTGAGGGCCGGCCAAGACCTGTCCCGCCACCGACCGCTGCTGCGGGGCGAGTTCGGGGTCGCGGCTGAAGCCGCTCCTACCGAGCGGGCGTGGGCGGGGAGGGTTTTGCAAGCGCTCACCGTGTCTTCACGGTAGCGCAAAACTTTCCCCGACCGCGCCCGCGGCCCACGGAGTGCGTTGTCGCGGCTGAAGCCGCTCCTACAGGGGGTGCGCGCTGGCCACGAGTGCCGCCGCTGCATTGCGCGCCTTCGCTCGCGCCTGATCGAGCGTCGCGCCGCGAGCGAGCGTCACGCCCATGCGCCGCTTGCCACGAACTTCCGGCTTGCCGAACAGGCGGAGGCTGGTGTCTGGTTCGGTCAGGGCCGCTTCGACATCGTGGAAGCGCAGGTTGCCGGAATGACCCTCGATCAGCAGCGCACAGGAAGCCGACGGCCCGTGCTGGGCGATGTTGGGGATCGGCAGGCCGAGTATGGCTCGCAGGTGCAGGGCAAACTGGGAAAGATCCTGCGAGATCAGCGTGACGAGCCCGGTGTCATGGGGGCGGGGCGAGACTTCACTGAACCACACCTTGTTGCCCTTGATGAACAGTTCCACGCCGAAGATGCCGCGGCCGCCCAATTCCCCCGTTACGGCGGCGGCGATGCGCCGGCTATCGGCGAGCGCCTTCGGACTCATCGGGTGCGGTTGCCAGGATTCGCGATAGTCGCCGTCGATCTGCACGTGGCCGATGGGTTCGCAAAACGCTGTGCCGCCGGCATGCCGCACCGTCAGTTGAGTGATCTCGTAATCAAAGTCGATAAAGCCCTCAACGATGACGCGGCCCGCTCCGGCCCGGCCGCCGTCCTGCGCGTAGTCCCAGGCGTGCTGGATATCTTCCGGGCGCCGTACCGTGCTCTGGCCCTTGCCGGAGCTGGACATCACCGGCTTGACGACGCAGGGGACACCGATAGCAGCCACCGCCGCCTGGTATTCCTCGAGCGTGCTGGCAAAGCGATACGGCGAGGTCGAAAGTCCCAGAGTTTCCGCCGCGAGGCGCCGGATGCCCTCCCGATCCATCGTCAGCCGCGCTGCGCGCGCCGTTGGAATTACGGTGAAGCCCTCGGTTTCCAGAGTGATCAGCTCGGCGGTGGCGATGGCTTCGATCTCGGGGACGATGAAATCGGGTTTCTCCTGCAAGATCACGGCGCGCAGCGCGGCCGCGTCGAGCATGTTGATGACGTGGGCGCGGTGCGCCACCTGCATGGCGGGCGCGTTCGCGTAGCGATCCACAGCAATCACCTCGACACCCAGCCGCTGCGCCTCGATGCCGACTTCCTTGCCGAGTTCGCCAGAGCCGAGCAGAAGGAGGCGGGTGGCGCCGGGGGAAAGGGGGGTGCCGATGGTGGTCATTGGGGCGGGGTCAGGCGATTCACGAAGCTGATCATGGCCGCTGCTGTTTCGGCCGGCGCCTCTTCCTGCACGTAGTGCCCGGAGGTCGACACGAGAACAGCCGTGTTTAGTGGCAGCATGGACTTCAGTTCTTCGAATTCACCCCTGGGCTTGCCGCGGTCCTGCTCGCCCCAGACGATCAGCGACGGCACAGTAAGCCGGGGGAGCATCGGCACTTCTTCGGCATCGGTGTACTGGCCCAGCAGGTTGGTCATACCGGCAAGGTAACCCTCACTGCGCGAAGTCAGGCTGAGTTCCCGGATCACGTCGTCGGTCACGATGGACGGATCGACGAAGGACCGGCGCAGGAAGCTGGCGCGGAATTGCGGATCGCCGAATAGCTTTGCCTGTATGCGCGGAAATGGAAAAACCATGTACTTGGCGATGGCGGGCACGCCTGTGGTGATGATGCCGGGGTTCATAACCACCAGGCCGATCACCTCCGGCGATTGCAGCGCCACGCGCAGCGCGATGGCGCCGCCCAGTGAATGCCCCCCGACCACAACGTTTTCAAGGCCGAGTGCCTTGATGAGATTGCCGGCAATTTCTGCCTGATGCGCATTCTGGTAATCGAAAGGTGCAGGTTTATCGGACAACCCGTACCCAGGCATGTCGTAGGCCACGACGTAGTAACTGTCGGCCAGCAGTGGCGCAACGCGCCGGAAGCTCTGCAGTGAATTGGCAAAGCCGTGCAACAGAAGCGCCGTGGGTTTGCCGTCTGCCGGGCTGCCCCAGGTCCGGTAGCGGATATTCACGCCGTCCACGCTGGCAAAGCGGTCGGCCGGCCCCGCAAGGTTTACCGCAGGCACCTCCTTGATGCCGGTCGGCCAGTAGGCATAGATAACGAACCCCAGCCAGGCCAGAACCATCAGGCCAAGCAGGCCGCCCAGCAGTCGTTTGAGCCATTTCATTTTCGGTGAAATCCGGGTGTATGGTGCAGTCCGAAACGTCAGGCTCATGCTAGCACTCGCGTCGTCGCCGCTTGCCAGTCCGTAGTCCAGGAGAACCGCGTCATGAACGCCGCCGTCCCACGCCCTGCCCCAAGGCCCCCCGCCAGGAGCTTCGATTCGATTCGCGATTTCATCCGCGCCCTGGATGAGCGGGGCCGGGTTCTGCACGTGGACGCTATGGACCAGGACAAGTACGAGGTTACTGCCTTTGCCTATCGGCTGATCGACAAGTTCGGCATTGAACATGCCCCCGCTTTCATGGTGGATCGCATCAGGATCAGCGGCCAATGGATGGAGGGGCCACTGGTCGCCAATCCCTACGGTCGCTGGCCCGACGAAGCAGTGCTCTTTGGCGTCCCTGAAATCACCAGTGACTATCAGCAGATGTACCACGCAGTGCTTAAGGAAATGGAAACGCGGCTGGATGCCGGCGGCAACTGGCAGCGTATTCCGCCGGTGGAACTCGGCGATGCGCGTCGTGCGCCCTGCAAGCAGGTCGTCCTGAAGGGCGACGAGATCAATATCGAGAAGTTCGCCTGGCTGAAGAACAACCCTGCGGATGCGGGCCGTTACATCAATATCACCTCGGTGATAATCGACGACCCGGAATTTGGCAAGAACACGGGAACCTACCGCTGCCAGGTCCGGGACGGCAAGCGGATCAGCATTAACCCCGAGCCTAGCCAGCACGGCTGGCGAATCCTGACCGCCATGCGCCAGCGGGGCGACAAGGTCGCTCACGTCGCCATTGCCGTGGGCGCCGACCCGTTCACCTTCTGCGCCAGCAGCACCAAGATGGCCGGATTCCAGGAAGATGAGCTGGAGTTCGCGGGCGGCTTGCGGGGCACTGCCCTTGAGGTCGTGAAGTGCGAGACCAGCCACATCCGGGTGCCGGCGCACGCCGAGATGATTATCGAAGGCGAAGTGCCGCTGGATGAAGGTATGGACGAAGGGCCATACGGCGAAATGTACGGTTACCTCGGCCCTATGAAGCCGAACAACTTTTTCATGAACATCAAGTGCATCACCCACCGGGAAAAGCCCTGGATACTGAATTCGTTCACCGGGCTGACCTGCGACATGCCGCGCTCACCACAGATCGCGTCGAACTTCTTCAAGTACCGCCAGCTGATTCCGAATCTCACGGGGTTGTATTCGCCGCGCGGTGCGAACGGCGTGATCGTGATCAGTATCGACAAGAAACTGCCGGGCGAGGGCATGGCTGCGGGCCAGTACCTGGCCGCCAACATCGGCCTGAACAAGGTTGTGATCGTGGTCGACAAGGACATCAACATCCTCGAGCCCAGCCAGATCCTGCACGCGCTCGGCGCCCGCTGGCAGCCGTCTGCCAGCCTGCTGATTCCACAGACACAAATGATGATGCCGGATCCCAGTCGCAAGCACTGGGCGCTGTCCAGCAAGATGATCATCGACGCCACCCGTCAGCTCGAATCTGAGGGCGGCCCGAAGGCCTGGGCGCCGCTGAATCGCGACCTGCTGGCGCAAGGGGCGCCCGACAGCTTCCGCCTCGTCGACCGCAAGTGGGACGATTACCTGAAGGGCTGGGAACAGCCGTGATGCGCCGGGGCACGGCCAGCAACCGGAGTCGATTCTGATATGCGGCACCCGCTCGGTCGATTAATAACTGCCTTGCTGGCAATTATTCTGGTGGTCGGCGTTGCGTTGTGGTGGTGGCAGTGGCACACCCCCGACTTCCAGCAGCCGGCATTAAGCGGCAGGGTCGTGGAGCGGCGCCTGGAATTCGGCGGCCTCCAGCGTTCCTTTCTGGTCTACATCCCGGAGCGCCTGCCGGATCGCGTGCCCGTCTTGCTTGTCTTGCACGGCTCTGCTGGCACGGCGAAGCGGATGCGTAGCGACACCGCGTGGGCGTTTGAGGAGATCGCTGATCGGCACGGCGCAGTGATTGTTTACCCGCAGGGATTTGACCGCCACTGGAATGACTGTCGGGCCACCGGTGATTACGCGGCGAAGCGGCGCGCGCTGGACGATGTCGGCTTCTTGCGCGCGGTGGTGGCGAGGCTCGACGGTGATCCCGCGCTGGGGGCGCGACGAATTGACGCAGAACAGGTGTTTGCCGCAGGTCATTCCAATGGCGGTCACATGGCACTGCGCCTGGCACTCGAAGCGCCGGATTTCGTGGCTGGCGTAGCGGCCATCGCTGCCAGCCTGCCGACGGCTGACAACTTCAGCTGTGCAGCGAGTGGCAAGCCCGTGCCCGTGATGTTGATTAATGGCGATGCCGATCCCATCAGTCCCTACGCGGGCGGTGAGATCTGGTCTATCGGGCCTTTCAACCAGCGTGGTGCCGTGCAATCGACGCTTGCGACTGCTGAGTATTTCCGCAGTCTTGCGGGTTACACGGCCGCTCCTTTTGAGCACCGGTACCCGGACGCCGATCCGGTGGATGGCACCGTGGCTTCCCGGATGGTGTGGTCCGTTGAAGACCGGCCCGAGGTGGACGTGATCACCATTCATGGTGGTGGCCACACGATTCCCCACCCGTTGAAGTCCATGCCGCGAATCTTTGGCCGCACCAGTCATGATGTGCCGGCGGCCGACGAGATCTGGCGTTTCTTCCGGCGTCAGTTGCTTAGTGGCGGGAACCCCGCCTAGTATCGGCAACAGCTGCTCCAGCGGCCCCATTTCAGAACTATCCTGCACTGCAATTCGGGAGACCAGCCATGTCGTCAATCAACCACCTGCAATCTCTTCGCCGCCTCGCCGTGGTCACGGTTGGCTTGTGCGCCCTGTCCCTTCCTGCCTTCGCTGCCGAGCAGGAGGGCGCCATGGACCACGCGACGATGGACCACTCGGAGCACGACATGAGCACCGAGCGCGATGCCGAAGGCCGAACCCTATACGGCATGAAGCACAAGATGGATCCCGCCATGAACAAGGAGTTGCGCGAAAAGATTTCGGTTTTCAAGAATTTCAGCGATGCCGAAATGGCCTTTTCGATGGAACAAATGGGGCCGGAGTATGCCTGGTACATCAGCCCGGCTGACGTCAAGGGCTCGCAGGGCGTTCTGATCCTGACGCACGGGTTTCGCGAACAGGGCGACAAGATGTTCAGGAACCAGATGCAACCCATTGGCGACATCTTTCCGACCTCGATGGGCGTCGGCATGGCAATGATGATGTCCGATCACATTCAGATCGCCCTTGACGATCTGACGGCTGCTGGCGCCAAGGAAATCGTTGTGGTGCCGATCACCTCGTCGGCCACCAACGAATTGCACCGCCAGTGGATGTACATCTTTGGCAAGGAACCCAAGGCCGAGTTTGCCAGCGTATCGCTGGTGAAGACCGACGCGAAGCTGCATTTTGTAGCACCGCCGGGCGCCGACCCGCTCGTTGCGGAAATCCTGCTGGATCACGCTAACGAGTTGAGTCAGGATCCGAAGAAAGAGATCGTCATCATTGCGGGTCACGGTCCGTCTTCTGCCGAAGACAATGCCAAAGAGTTACGGGCGCTGACTGGCCTCGCGAGGATCGTCAAGCAGGATGGTGGCTTCGCGGCAGTGACGGGCATGACGTTGCAGGATGACGCGCCACCGGAAATTCGTGAAGCCAACGTCAAGCGGATGCGTGAGGACATCGAGGCGGCCACCAATAAGGGCCAGCGGGTCCTGGTCGTGACCAACCTGATTTCCGGCCGATCGATCCAGGCCAAGCTTCGCAGCGACCTCAAGGATCTGAACTTCGAGTTCAATTCCAAGGGACTGGTCAATCACCCCAACTTCATGAAATGGATGGGCCAGGCAATCCAGGAAGAATTCAGGTCGAATTGATCGCACGTAAACTGCCCGCACGGTGAGCCGGTCGAGGCCGCTACGGGGTCTGCTACTGCTACTGCTGCTGGTGATTGGCGCCGGCGTCGTGAGCTGGTCTTACTGGCAGGACCCGCCGTTCTGGCGTCGCTGGTGGAGCGTGCTCACGCACTTGTCGCCGGATTACATGGATTTCCGACCCACCGTCACGATTGGCGGCGGGCCCATCCGTGAGTTGCCAGAGGCGAATGATGACGGCCTGACGATCTCGCCTGTCGTCCTGCGTGAGGCCGAGCGTTACGCAATCGAGTTCGATTCCTACGCCCTGATCGTGCTGCACTGGGGTGTCGTGCAGACCGAGTGGTACGCACCGGGGTGGAAGCGCAATCGCCTCACGCAGTCGCAATCCATGATGAAGACGCTCGCAGCCCTGGCGCTGGGCGCGGCAATTGCAGACGGGCATATCAAGTCGGTGGACGAGCCCGTAGCCACCTATCTGCCGGAATGGGCCGGCGATCCCCGCGGCGCGATCCGCATCCGCGATTTTCTGCAGATGGCGACCGGTCTTGCGCAGGCGCGTTTCACTCTGAATCCCTTCGCTGAAGATTCCGCCTTCCGGTTCCTCAACAGTTCCGACCGGGAGGCGGCTTATCTCCGCACCCCGGCGGTGATACCGCCCGCCCGGGAATTCGATTACAACGACCTGGATGCGGCCCTCATTGGCCTCATCGTGCAGCGTGCGACGGGCGAGCCGTGGGCGGGTTGGCTCGACCGGAAAATCTGGCGGCCGATGGGCGGGCAGCAGGCCGAGGTCTGGCTGGATCGCGAGGGCGGCATGGCCATGACGGCCTGCTGCATGCTGGCGCCGGCGATGGACTGGGTTCGCGTCGGGCTGCTGATGAAAGACCGGGGCCTGGTGCGTGGCGAACCCGTGCTGCCGGCGGCGTGGATAGACGCGATGACAACGCCATCAAAGCAGTACGCTGGCTATGGTTATTTCACCTGGCTGGGTGCCGGTATCGGTGATTTGCGCAAGGGTCCGGATGACCGTGAACGCCCGCAGTCCGAACCTTTTCTGGCGCCGGACCTGTTCATGTTGCTCGGCCGCGGCGGCCAGCGGGTGTACGTGTCCCGTGAACTTGACCTGGTCATCGTGCGGCTCGGTCCGCACAACGGCATGGAGCCGTTAAAGGCCGGTTGGGACAATGCCCGCCTGCCAAACATCATCATTCGCGGCATAAAAACGGCGACGCTGGAACCGGAAATCGCCAGCCAATGAAAAAGGCCGGCTCCTCGCGGAGCCGGCCCTGATCAGTACCTGTCTTCAGGTCGTGCCGGAATCCTCAGCCGGCGGCCTTCCACTCGCCGCCCTGGAAGCCGCAGCCGATCTCAAGGCCGCCTGGATCGCCTTCGTAGTACACGCGCTTGCCCGCGTCGCCCATGTCGCACACGCCAACCTGGCCTTCGGCGGCGCAGTCGCCGGCGCCGTGAGCGGCATCACTGTTCTCATCCGTCTTGCCGAGTTCGGCGCACTTCTCGGCATTCGCGGGCGTGTCGCAGACCTTGAAGGGGCCGGCAAACATGTTCTGCTGTACGTAGTTGCAGTGGCCAGCGCCGTCTTCGGCGGAGGCGGTCAAGGGGCTTATGGCCAGCAACGCAATCGCTGCAATGAGACTCGGCTTCATGATTTTGTTTCTCCTGCCGTCTGGTTGGCTTGCGAAATGGAAAGCGGGCCGATCATGGCACGCGGGTTGCCCGGAATCCATAGCTTCCGGGCGGGACGACTGACACAGTGCCTCGCAGGTACTGAACCCGCTCTGAATACGGCATTTTGTCGCAATCACAGATGACGAGCGGAACAGGTCATTTCACCGAATCGAGGTACTTCCTTGGCAGCGCGTAGGCCACGAGGTAATCGTCGATGGTCTTCGCGTTTATGAACATGTGACTGCCGGCTGCAATGACGACGTACTGCCGGCCGTCGTGTTGATAGGTCATGGGGTTGGCGTGAGCCGAGGTAGGCAAGCGGGTGGACCACAGCTCCTTGCCCGTTTCCGTGTCGAAGGCCCGCAGTCGTTCATCCCCGGTCGCGCCGATGAAGACGATGCCACCGGCCGTGACAATCGGCCCGCCCGTCACCGGTGCGCCCCACTTCAACGGCGGAATGGGCACGGGAGCAAGCTTGTCGATCGTGCCCAGAGGCACACTCCAGCGAATTTCACCCGCCGCGAGGTCAACGCCAACGAGCGTGGACCACGGGGGACTCGTACACGGCATCATGGTCGGGCCAAGCAGGATGCGCTGCTCGATTGCCCAGGGCGTGCCTTCGATAATCCCTGGTGGCCCCATCGGCGCGCCACGCGTGGGATCAAATTTTTCGGCTGGCGGCACGGTCTCGCGCGGCACCAGTTTCAGGTACAGGCCGATCCGGGAGAGGCTCGTGACCAGCAGGTTCCGTTCGGCATCGTAGGCGCCACTGCCCCAGTTCATGCCGCCGGCCGACCCCGGGAACATGATCCAGCCCTTGTCGCTCGGCGGAGTGAACAGGTCGCCGTGCCGCGCGCCTGCAATCAGGTCGCGGCAGCGATTCTGATCCCAGAAGGTCAGCCCCCAGGCATCGTCAGGGGTCAGTTTCGTCTTCATCAGCGGCGGGGGCCTGACGGGAAACGGTTGCGTCTTCGACAGCGTCTCGCCCGCCACGCCGTCTGTAGGAACCGGTCGTTCCTCGACGGGAAACAGCGGCTTGCCGGTTTCCCGGTCCAGAACGAAAACGAGCGATTGCTTCGTCAGGACTACAACGGCAGGGACGCGTCGGCCGCCCTTCAGTACATCGACGAGCATTGGTTGCGCCGGGGTGTCCCAGTCCCAGACGTCATGGTGAATGGTCTGGAAGTGCCACACGACCTTGCCGGTGCTGCCGCGGAGGGCCACGACCGAGTTGGCATAGCGGTTGTCGCCGGGCCGCGTGCCGCCAAACCAGTTGGGCGAAGCACTCGACGTGGGAATGAAGACGAGGTCACGCTTCTCGTCGACGGACAACAGGCTCCAGGCGTTGGCGCCACCGGTGGTAGCCATGCTTTCCGGAGTCCAGTCCCCGGCCTGCGGCGCTTCCTTGTTGCGCGGAACGGGATCGAAGCTCCAGCGAAACTCGCCGCTGCGCGCATCGAAGGCCCGCACCGCACCACTGGGCGCGCTGGCGAACTGGTTCTTCATGTTGTTGATATGGCCGATCACGAGTACGCCATTGACCACTACGGGAGGGGCGGAGAACTGCACGCCCCATGGATCGGGCGGCGCGGGCATCGTGCTGGCGAACAGCGGGTTAACGTCTACCTGGCCGTTAGTACCGAACTTCGCACAGGGCTCGCCGGTAACCGCATCGACTGCCACCAGGCGGCGGTCATTGGTACCGGCAAGGATCCGGTGCGCACACGGCTGGCCGGCCGCTGCGGCCACATCGTGCCAGTACGTAACGCCCAGGCACTTGAGGCGCTGTGGCGCCTTGCTCGTGGTGATCTGTGGATCAAAACTCCAGCGTTCCTCGCCGGTGCCGGGATCCAGTGCAACGATCCGGTTGCCGGGCGTGCAGAGCACGAGGCCACCGCCAGCTATTTCGGGCAGCAGGATCGGGGTGGCGTGAAAGCCGGAGAAGGGGCGGCGTTCCGGAAATTTCGCGAACTCACCGTGTCGCCAAGTCCAGGCCCGTTCCAGTTGCCAGACATTCTTGCGATCGATCTGACGCAGAGGCGAGTAACGGGAGCCTCCCTGGTTGCCACCCACGTGTGCCCAGTCAGACTGCGCCGGATCACTGGCAGGTTTCGTCGTCTGCGCGACGGCTGGGAGCGTCGGTGCGAAGATCAGCAGGATTGCTACAAGGATGCCGGGGGAGCGCATCCGTGGAGTTTAGTCCAGCCAACCGGGTTTCAGATGCCCTCGTAATCAGGAGAACCTCCCGCGAGGTACCGGAGCCGCCGAAAACCGTGGGATGATGCGTGCCTCACTCCGCAACAGGAACCGGAGATCTGATGGCCAATGACGTCACAAGAAGCAGCGAAGTCGCGATTGCCGTATTCGTGGACTTCGAGAACCTGGCGCTGGGCGTCCAGGACACCAAGGCCGGCCGATTCGACATCGAACTGGTACTGAAGCGTCTGCTGGAGAAGGGCCGGATTGTTGGCAAGCGCGCCTACTGCGACTGGACCCGCTACCGCCAGTTCATGATGGAGTTTCACAAGCAGGGTTTCGAGATGATCGACATCCCGCAAACCAAGATGAGCGGGAAGAACAGCGCCGACATCCGCATGGTCGTCGACGCGCTGGACATGTGTTACGCCAAGTCACACATCGACACTTTCGTGCTGCTTACCGGTGACAGCGACTTCTCCCCGCTGGTCTCCAAGCTCAAGGAAAACGACAAACGCGTGATCGGTTGCGGCGTGCGAAATTCCACGTCTGATTTGCTCGCATCGAATTGCGATGAATTCATTTTCTATGACGATCTGATCACCGTGTCGAAGCGGCCGCGAACGCGTGCCAAGCCATCCAAGAACAAGGAGCAGGGCGATGCGCTGGACAAGGTGGCCGCAACGGTCGAGTCGCTGTCGCAGGAGTACGACCCGCTCTGGGGATCGCTCGTGAAACAGACGGTCCGCCGCGTCTATCCTGGCTTTAATGAGACGGTTTACGGTTACCGCAGCTTTTCCGAACTTCTGGAGGATGCGGCCAAGCAGGGCATGCTTGAACTGGAATTCGACGAGCAGCGCGGTAACTACAAGGTGCGCGCCAAGTCCGGGCAGTAGGAGCGCCTCCAGGCGCGACCTGACGCGCCTGAAGGCGCTCCTACTTCTTTGGCGCTGGTGTTCGCACCAGCTCGTACATTGGCCGCGTGCCGGGTTGCTCGTAGTACCGCATCATCTGCGGGGCGAGTGCGCCGAGTGTGGCCTGCCGGTTGCCAGGCGCCGGGTGAGTGCTCAGGAACTGGGGCGGTCCGCCACCACCGGCTTTCGCCATCTTCTGCCAGAGCGTTGCGGCGGCCCGGGGGTCGTAGCCGGCCTTGGCCGCCAGTTCGATGCCGATCCGGTCCGCCTCGGTTTCCGACGAGCGGCTGTTCGGCAGCGTGATCGCAACGGCAGCAGCACCCTGGGCTGCGGCCATGCCCGCGGCTGAATCCGACGCGATGCCGACAGCCAGCGCGCCGAACTGGCTCGCCATCGCTACAGACATGCGCTCGGCCGTGTGATTGGCCAGCGCGTGGCTGATTTCATGCCCCATCACCTGGGCCAGTTCGTCGTCGGTCGGATCGACCTTCTGAATAAGCCCTGTGTAGATAGCCATGCGCCCGCCCGCCATGCACCAGGCGTTTACCTGCTTCGGGTCGTCGATGACCTGGACGCTCCACTCCCAGGCCCTGGTGTCGGGTCGCATGAGGATGGCCTGGGCAACGAGTCGGCCGGTGATGGTGTCTACGCGCTTCAAGACCTTCTCGTTGGTTACCAGCTTGCCCTCTGACTTAAGTTTGCCCATGGTTTGCACGTACTGCTGCTTCGAGGCCGCGATTGCCTGCTGTTCCGATACCAGCATCAGTTGCCGGCGTCCGGTGGGGCTCGTGGCGCAGGCGCTGACCAGCGTGACGAGCAGCAGGGCAAGGGCAAGATTTTTCATCGGCACTTTCTCCGGCGCAGCTAGCGGAACCAGGCGCTTCCGGGATAACGCGCGTGCAGCCTGCGGTCAAGCCCCAGCCAGTGGCCCGTCGGCAGGAAGATAAACAATGCTGCAATCAGCCAGAGCGGGATCAGCGACGCGTCGTAGTAGCCGCCAATGGCGAACATGACCATCAGCCACACCGCCAGGGAGCCGCCAACACGCGTCATCAGGCCGAGCGCGAGACTGATCGTGACCGTGATGACCGTGAGTGTCACGACCCAGGCCACCAGCGGGGACCAGGGGATCGCAAAGCGGCTGAGGAAAATCGCGCCAAAGGTTGCGGGATCCAGTTCGGCCACCCGCGACTCGAACACGCCCCGGGCGTAGTCCGACCACAGCCAGCCCTGCGAAATCTTGTTGATGCTGGAGCCGAGAAAGAAGAGCGCCATCAGGTAGCGCAGCAGGAGCACCAGCGACATTCCCATCGCCCTGGCAGTCGCGGTGCGGAAGTCACTGAAGCGAAAGGGCAGAACGTCACCGACGCCAGTCACCCTGAAATCCTTGATACCGGATCAGCAAAGAGCTTCAGCAATTCCCGGCCCTCCGCTGGCTTCAGCAGCCGGCAGCTGCCGAGCAGCTGATCTTCCGCGCCGTGCCGCTCGCCGGTGACCTGGTCGATCCAGCCTTGCGGAACAAGGATCCTGTGCTGAACGAGATCGGTGCGCGCCTCGGCATCGCCTGTAATAGTCCGCTCGAATGGCGCCACGGTTCCCGGTCGCTGGGAGTAAATCGACAATGGCCGGAAATCCTCGGTCCGCGTGTAGAAAAGCTGGATCAAGAACTCCCAGACTGTGGCCAGTTGTGCGAGCGTGCCTTTTGGTTCAAGCCGGTAAATATCGAAGTTGGGGTCGTACACCGCCGGATTGGCGGAGCCGGCATCGCAGCGAATGAAATCTTCGCAGGTCGTGCATAGCGCATTGACCGGTATCAGCAACTCGACCTGCGGAGCCGGCGAACCACAGCCCGCGACGGCTCCCAGTGCGAGCATCACCAAGACTTTGCGCACGACTATTCAGCCACCACCTGTTGCAGGGTTCCGGTGGCCGACTGGAAAAGCAGGGGCGCTACAAGGATTTTCGGGTAACGGCTCTGCAGTCGCGCGCCTTCGGCCGCGACAAAATCAATCGGGCTGCTGATCTCGAAAAGGTCGCTCCAGTGATCGAAATGCTGCTCAGCTGCGGGCCGTTCCCAGCCGGCCGCCTCGATCATCCGGGCTACAAACTGTTCGCGATGGCTGTGCAGATCCGTAAGTCCGCAGTCGTCGTGGCCGATAATCGCGATGGCAGACACGCCGGCCACGCCGATCGCCCACGACACCTTGAACGGGTCGCGCTTCAGGCTGGCCGCTGCCGTGTGCAGTGAGATGGCAAAGCCTGCAGGGATTCGCAGCGCCACCTGTTGCTCCAGGCACGTCGCGATCAACAGTTTCGGCCGTGCATATTTCCGGGCTGCGGCCCCCATGTTCTGGTAACCCAGCAGCTCGCCAATCGGTGTGCCGTGGTAAACGGGGAGGATGTCGGCGTCAGTGCGGACGCTGGCTAGTGCTACGGTCATGGGGCGGTTGGCTCAACTGCTGCCGGCTTCTGCGGACGCTTATTGAGCCGGGATTTGCTGTCCGGCGCAAGCGCCTCGAAGGTGTCGGTTGCGAGTCCGACGCCGGCCTCTGCGAAATAGTTGTAAGTGACGTCTGCGCCGGCATCCAGAATCGACTGCCGTTCCTCCGGCCAGACGTAGGTGGCGCTGATCAGGCCTGTATATCCCCGGCGCCGCAGCTGTTCACTGGCCACAACCTTGGCCTCGAGGTCGGGTACGGCCAGCATGATGACCTTCACCTTGTCCAGATGCAGCCGGTGCCAGAGCAGGGGGTCTTCTGCGTCCGCGTAAACAACCCGCCGTCCCTCATGGAGGTGTCGCTGCACCTTTGCCATGTCGCTGTCGAGGCCGACGACCTTCTTGCCGAACTCCTTGGTGTGATTGTAGGCGCCGGTACCCACCCGCCCCATGCCGACCACGACGATTTCGGCGCTCCCCAGCGAGACCGGTTCGTCATCAGGATGCCGGCTGTCGCGCTCGAAGAACCGCAGGAAGCGCTCGAGCGCGGCGTAGATATCGTGAGCGTAGCGATTGAGTGGTGCGCCAATCGCGAAGGAGACGGCGACGGCAATAGCCGTCGCCACGAGCCACTCCACTGGAACCAGTTCGCGTTCCACGGCGCCCGCCATCACGATGAGTCCGAATTCGCTGTAGGTGGCGAGACTCAGGCCGGCCAGGAAGCCGGTTCGTGCTGATAGGCCAAAGGCCAGCAGCAGGAAGAAATACAACAGCATCTTGAGTGGCAGGATCGCAATCGGTAGTGCGGCCAGGCCGAGCGTGTGCAAGGTCGGTAGCCCGGTGAGGCCGATCGACAGGAAGAAGCCCACCAGAAACAGTTCCTTGAGGCTCCACAAGGAGTTACTGAGTTCAACGGCCCTCGGGTGGTTGGAGAGCAGCATCCCGATCAACAGCGCGCCCAACTCCCCCGACAGGCCGATGGCCTCGAAGCCATATCCGCCGAGCCCGATGGCCAGGACGCCGCCCAGGAGCACCAGCAGTTCGCCGTGACCTGCCATGTCGAGCAGCTTGCGCAGCAGGGGCTGGGCGACCGGCAGGAGTAGCGCGAGGGCCGCGGTCCACGTGAGCACACGGCTATCGTTGACGCCCAGAATGGCGATGGCAATCATGTCCTGGACGATCAGGATGCCGATGGCGACGCGCCCGTGAAAGCCCCGTATTTCCCGCCGTTCCTCCAGGATCTTGGCGGCCAGCACCGTGCTGGAGAAGGACAGCGTCCCGGCCAATACCAGGATCACGGGCAGCGACAGTCCGCCACCGGCCCGCCATGCCAGCAGGACTACGCCCGCGGAGATCGCAAACTGCAGCAGCGCGACGCCCCAGACCTCGGTCCGGACCAGGTGCTGGATGCGTAGCTTGAGGCCCACCGAAAACAGCAGCAGCAAGACGCCCAGGTGGGCAACGTCGGATAGCCCCGGAATACGCTCGACGCCGGCGGCATTCAGCAGGAAGCCGGCGCCCAGGAATCCGACGAGGGGTGGCAGCCCGAGCTGACGGGCCAGCAGGCCAAGGGCAAACGCGGCGGCAATCCAGACAGCGAGCATGAAGCGGTATCTTGCTGCAAAATCGCTCAATGCAGAAGCCGCACTTCCATATCCGTACGCTGGTGACGATCGGTGGCGTAATTGCCGGTCTCGTGGCCCTTTACGCGGCTCTCGGATTCCTCGCGGTCCCGCGCCTCGTGACCAGCCTCGCGAAGGACACCGTAAAGGCCGATTACGGCCGGGAACTGACGCTTAAGGAGGTGCGCTTCAATCCCTTTACGCTGGCGCTGGAAGTGGACCAGCTGGCCCTGCCTGATGCGGATGGCAGCCAGATGCTGGGCTTCGACCGCTTGCTGGTGGACCTCGACCTGAACTCGATCTGGCGGCGGGCCTTGTCGTTCCGCGCGATCAATCTGGATCGACTCGTGGTCAATGGCGTCGTCCGCAGGGGCGGCAAACTCAATCTGGCTCACCTCAAGACTTCGACGGAACCCGGCGCACCGCCAGCCGCCGACGAGCCGCTACCGCGCCTGATCATTGGCGAACTCAACGTGAGCGAGGGCCGGGTGCGGTACGAGGACCGGGACCGGCCCGAGCCCTTCGTGGCCGAACTGGCTCCACTGACCTTCAGGCTGACCGACTTCAGCACGCACATTGCAGAAGGCGAGCGCTATGAGCTAGATGCCGCGCTGTTCGATACCGGCCGTTTTGTCTGGCGTGGCACCCTGAATGCCCAGCCCCTGGCTTCCGATGGCGAGTTCACCCTGAGCAACCTGCCTCTGTCACGGCTGGCCACCTTCTTTGGCGACGCGCTGCGCCTGGAAATTACCAGCGGCGCCGCCACCCTGAGCGGCAGCTACCGGTTCGCGGACAATCCGTCCGGCCTGGAGGTCGTCGTGGATTCCGGAGAACTGGTGGTCACGCAGCTGGCGATACGGGACCGGGGCGAAACGACGGAGTATGTGAACCTCGAGAAAATCACGGCCACCGGTCTGGCGCTGTCGCTCGGGGAGGAGAAAGCTGTCGTTGGCGAGATCACGCTCGACGGCGGGAGCATCCAGACCTGGCTCACGCCGGAAGGCGAGCTCAAGCGCTCCGGAATCTTCTATCCGCTTGTTGTCGAGCCAACGCCAGCCGCAAAGGCGGAGACGCCCGGCCGGGCAGGCCCGGAAACTGCTCCTGCGACAGCCGAAAAGGGCTGGGCGGTGAGCATCCCCCGCATCAACCTCCGGAACCTGGCGCTGAGTCTCGAGGATCGCAGCGTGTCGCCAACGCCTCCTTTTGTCCTGAAGCCGCTGAACATGACGATCGAGGGTTACTCGACGGCGCCGGGCACGACCGTGACGGCTGGCCTGGACGCCACCTTGAATGAGCGGGGCACCCTCAAGGTCACTGCGGACACGAACCTGGATACGCTGGCCACCCAGGCGGAGATCGATGTGGGCAGCCTGGAACTCGCTCTTTTCCAGCCGTACATCGCGCAGGAAACCAGCGTCACGCTGACCGGAGGCACGCTGGCGGCAAAGGGCAAGGTCACGTATGTGGAGACGTCCCCGGCTGCCGAACTTGGATTTGCCGGTGACGTGACGATCAATGGACTCCGGACCGTCGACAATGTGCTCCGCGAGGACTTCGTGAAGTGGGCCGCGCTCCGCCTGACCGGTGTCGAGTATCGCTCTGCCCCCGCAAGCCTGCGGATCCGTACTGTCGATGCGCGCAGTCCTTTTGCCCGGATGATCATCGGGCCCGACGGCACAACGAACATCGCCGCAATCCTCTCCGGGCCTGGCGCGCAGGCGACGACAGTTGCCGGTCCGACCGTGGGTCCAGCGGAGAGCCGGACCGAAGAGTCAGTGGCTGTCTCGAGGGGCGCGCCGGCCGGCAAGCCAGAGCCCGGTGCGGCCGCCGCTGCCGCGTTCCCGGTGCGCGTGGACATCGTGCGTATCACCGACGGTTCAGCCAGGTTTGCTGACTTCACAACGCGACCGAATTTCGCCATTGGCATCGGGGAGCTTACGGGAACCATCAAGGGCTTGTCCTCTGATCCGGCCACCCGAGCCCGGATTGAACTGGATGGCGAGGTCGACAGTTTCTCCCCGGTAACGATCCGGGGCGACATGAATCCGCTGGCCGTCGAGACCTTCCTCGACATGGCGATGACTTTCCGCAACGTTGAACTCGCGTCCTTCGCGCCGTACTCCGGCCGTTTTGCGGGTTACTCCATCCGCCAGGGAAAGCTCTCTGTCGATCTGAATTACCAGGTCAACGACCGGAAACTGGCTGCCGATCACAAGTTCGTGATCGACCAGCTCGAACTCGGCGACAAGGTGGACAGCCCCGATGCGGTGTCGTTGCCGCTCAAGCTTGCGATCGCGCTGCTCAAGGATCGCAACGGCACGATTGATCTTGACCTGCCGGTGCAGGGCGACCTGGATGATCCTGAGTTCCGGGTCGGGCCCATCGTCTGGAAGGTCCTCGTGAATCTGCTGACAAAGGCAGTCACGGCGCCATTTGCGCTGTTGGGCAACCTGTTTGGCGGCGGGGAGGAAATCAATCTCATCGAGTTTCAGCCCGGCAACGCCGTCCTTGATGCAGCCAACCAGGAGAAGCTGCAGGCGCTGGCGAAGGGACTGGTCGAGCGTCCCGGCCTGCAATTAAGCGTGCCGGCCGTGTTCAGCCGCGCTGTTGACGTGCCGGCAGTTCAGGCGTCCTCGGTGCAGGAGCAACTAGTCCAGGCCCGAAAGGCCGAACTGTCAGGGAAGAATCAGCCGGTGGACGGGGCCGACTACCCGGCCCTCGCCAACGACCCCGAAAACCACCTGCGGCTGCTCAGGGCGGCGTACAAAAAGGCCGCGGGCCCGGATCCGGAGCCTGCGGAACAGCCTCCGGAGGAGGCCGATATCGCGGCGAATATCCGCTGGTTCGAGGATGAACTGCGCCAGCGCATCGCCGTAAGTGACGCCGAACTGTTTGCACTCGCGAAGACCCGGGCCGAAGAAGTGCAGTCACTGTTACTCAGTGGCACCGACAGCGGCATCGATCCTGGTCGGGTTTTTCTCGTCGCGCCGGTCGAGGGCAAGGCGGCTGATACCGGCGTGGTCATGGAGTTGGGCCTGAACTAATTCTCGTCAGGACCACTGATTTCACGTCAGGATGAGCTTGAAGCCGGCGATGCACAGCACGATCGCCAGCAGGCGCTTGATCGCGGTGTGCGGTAGCCGCCGGCTTCCGAAATACGACCCGATGGAGCCTCCGACCAGCGCCGCAACCAGCAACGCGACGGCGAACGCCGGGAAGGTTTTCGTGGCGCTGAGATTCCCGAGCAGGCCCGAAGCGGAGTTGAGCAGGATGAAAGGCGCCGAAACGGCGGCCGCCGATTTGGTCCGTGCCCAGCCCTTCAGGATCAGTAGCGGCGTCAGGAAGATTCCACCGCCCGTGCCGGTCAGGCCGGAGAGCAGTCCCAGCCCGCCGCCGAGGCCGAAGGCGACGAGGGTCGATGGCTGGCGCAGATCGCTCTCCGCCGGCGGGCGTACCAGGAGCTGGGCGGCCGAGACCAACAGGACGATGCCAACCAGGATCTTGAACGCCTGAGTCGGCAGGTTGAGATAGCCGCCAAGGAATGCCGCCGGCACGGACAGCAGGGCAAAGGGCCAGAACAGCGGCCACGAGAAATGTCCGGCTCGCCAGAACTGCCAGGTCCCGATGGAGGCCACCAGGATGTTCAGGGTCAGGGCAATCGGCCGGATTTCCGGGGGGGCCACGCTGAGCAGGGACATGACGGCGATATAGCCCGACGCTCCGGCGTGACCGACGGACGAGTAGAGGGCCGCGACGACGAAAACACCGGCGGTCAGGATCCAGAGGACGTCGGGGGGCATATATCACTCAGCTTCGGGCCGGAAAGCGATGGTGGCAACGTGGCTTCGTGCGGGCAAGGCCTGACTGATCGCTTTGCCAAACGCTGCACTTGGTGTATGGTGCGCCCCGCTACACAAGCTTTCGTCCGGTCAGCTCGTTCATCCTGAGCCTTTCGACCAACCATCCTGGACTATCCAGAAGGCCACTTAAATATCCTGCCTCTACCGGACCAGAGGACAAACCCACGCCACAGTATTGGTTTGCGCCAATCCTGACTTGTGGGTCTCTGCAGGCTGGAGAGGAAACTAACTACATGTCTTTTCAATCTTTCGGGTTGAAACCCGAACTGCTGCGCGCCATCGAGGAACGCGGCTACACGGTACCCACTCCGGTGCAGGCGCGCGCCATTCCCGAAGTGCTGGCCCGTCGCGACCTGCTGGCCGGCGCCCAGACGGGCACCGGCAAGACGGCCGGCTTCGTTCTGCCGATCCTCCAGCTACTCACAGCGGAAGGCGTTGCACCCAGCCGAACTCCCCGTGTGCTGGTGCTGGTTCCCACTCGCGAACTCGCGGCGCAGGTCGCGGAGAGCGCGAAGACTTACGGCAAATACGTGCCGGTCTCGGTCACGGTCGTGTTTGGCGGCGTGGGCTTCCACCCCCAGGCCCAAAGTCTTCGCCGCGGCACCGACATCGTCGTTGCCACGCCCGGCCGGCTGCTTGACCACGTCCAGCAACGCACGATCGATCTCAGCAAGGTCGAGATTCTTGTTCTCGATGAAGCCGACCGCATGCTCGACATGGGGTTCATCCGCGACATCCGCCGCATTCTCAAGTTGCTGCCCGCGAAGCGGCAGAACCTGATGTTCTCCGCCACGTACTCGGACGACATTCGCGATCTGGCCGGCAGCTTTCTGCACAACCCGGTCACTATCGAGGTCGCACGCCGGAATGCCCCGATCGAGCTGGTTACCCAGTACGCGCACGAAATCCGCAAGGAGGACAAGCGCCGTCTCCTGTCCCACCTGATCCGCAACAGCGACTGGAGCCACGTGCTGGTTTTCACCCGCACCAAGCACGGCGCCAACCGACTCACCAAACAGCTGGAGGATGACGGCATTACAGCGTCCGCCATTCACGGTAACAAGAGCCAGTCGGCGCGGACAAAAGCGCTGGCCGACTTCAAGGGCGGCAAAATTACGGCACTCGTCGCTACGGAAGTGGCAGCGCGGGGTCTCGACATCAACCAGCTGCCCTGCGTGGTGAACTACGAATTGCCGAACGTGCCGGAGGATTACGTGCACCGGATCGGGCGCACGGGTCGGGCCGGATCTACCGGCGTTGCCGTGTCACTGGTGTCTGGCGAGGAACGCGGACTGCTGAGGGATATCGAGCGTGTTCTTGGCCGGCCCATCCAGCGGGCCCAGCTGCCCGTGATCTCGCAACCGCCGGTGCGCCCGGGCCGTCCGGCTGCCGCGGAAGTCGAGCGCCAGGGGCAGCCGCAGGGCCAGCATCGCGCCGGGCACCGGGGCGAAGGCGGACCGCGGAACGGCAATTCGAACGGTCAGAACCAGCGTCGGGGAACCCGGCGTCAGGGCGGCTATTCGTCCAGCCGTTCAGCAGGGCGTTGATTCACCATTCAACGGCTTGACCCGTCGGGCTGACTCCGGCAGCGTCTGGAGTTGGCGAGTTACCAGGAGCTGCCATGAAGGTTGGCAAGCCAGACCTTCTTCTTCTGCTGCTGATTGTTGGTGCGTTGTCTGCGCACGGCGTTTCGTCGCAGGAGGTCTTGCTGCAACAGGTTCTGGCGCAAGACGCGGCCGCCGAAGACCGCTTTGCCTGCAATGCGCTCAAGGCCATGGACTTGAGCGAGGCAACCGGGGTCGGGGTGCGGCTCGCTGACGTCGGCTTGCTGCCGGCAAGCGCCGATCAGCCGGAACTCTGCCGGGTCAACGGCTTCGTCGAGCCCCAGGTGGGCTTCGAAGTGCGGATGCCAGTCAAGGGCTGGAACGGCAAGCTGCTGGTAACCGGGTGCTCGAACCTTTGCGGCTCGCTCGAGATTCAGGGCATGGAAGACGCACTGGCCCGTGGCTATGCCACGGCGACAACCGACATGGGTCACCGCACCGCAGACCGGTCCGATGCCACCTGGGCCTTTAACAACCCGTCACTCGAAGTCGACTTCGGGCACCGTGCCACGCACGTCTCAACGCTGGCGGCCAAGCAACTGGTCGGCAACTACTACGGTGACACCCCGGAGCACTCCTTCTTTCGTGGCTGCTCCACGGGCGGCCGGCAGGCGCTGGTCGCCGCGGAGCGCTACCCGGAAGATTTCGACGGCATCATCGCCGGCGCACCCTTCAGTCAATCATTGTCCGTGCCGCACATGGCGTGGGCCATGGCCGTCAACACGGGAACGGACGGCAAGCCGATCCTCAAGCAGGAACAGATGAAGTTACTCGGGCAGGCGGCACTCGCGGCCTGCGACGAACGAGATGGCCGCGTGGATGGCGTGATCAGCGATCCGGAGGCCTGCGGATTTCGTCCCGAAAGCCTGCAGTGCTCTGTTGATGGCGGCGCGCCGGCGATTGCCGCCGGCAGTGCTTGTCTTACGCCCGCGGAAGTTGAGGCAGCCGCCGGAATTTACGCAGGGCCACGCACCAGCACGGGCAAAGCCTGGTCTTCTGGCGGTTCGCCGGTGGGCAGCGAGTTCAGCTGGAGCGCGGCGCTGTTGGCGCCCGAGGGCAAGACCCCCTTCTTCCGGTTCATCGTCCAGAACTGGTTGCACTACCTGGCCTTCGAGCCGGATCCGCCGGAGGCGGTGGCCGGGCAGGCGCCGTTGGTGTTGAATTTTGAAGCGGGCGAAACGCAGTTTGCGGCCACGATTGCCAATGTGGGTTTCAACCCGGAACTGAAGCGCTTTGGCAACCTCGGTGGGCGGCTGATCGTCTATCACGGCTGGGCAGACCAAAGCCTGATGCCCGCCCACACACTCGATTACTGGCGCGAGGCGGGCCAGCGCATTGGCGGCGAAAGCGTGCTCGGCGAGTTTGCCCGACTGTTCATGGTGCCGGGCATGCAGCACTGCGGCGGTGGGCCCGGCGCTACGGATATCGATTTTCTGACGGCGCTTGAGCGCTGGGTAGAGGCCGACGAGGCGCCTGCGAGCCTGCTGGCGCACAAGGTCAGGGAGCCGGTATCGACCCAGGTCAGGCAGCCGCGTTTCCCGCTCGCGCCCGCTGCGGTGGAGTACACGCGGTCCGTTTATCCCTATCCACAGGTTGTGCCCTGAACCATCGCGCGAGTTGAATCCGAGGAGCAGGCACGCACTTCTCCCGTGCTGCAGGGACGATTGGGATTTCGTCTAGACTGCTGTTCTGGTCTGTTCCAAGGGTTCTCCTGCAATGAAACTCATCACTCGCTGGCTCGCTGTCATGGTCTTCCCATTGCTGATTGCCATGGCGCCGGCTCCGGCCGCCGGGGTCAGCGATCCTGACAGTCCCACGATTCTGGTGACCGGGTCCAATCGTGGCGTTGGATTCGCGCTGGTGCAGGAATACGCGGCGAACGGCTGGAACGTGATCGCAACCTGCCGTACGCCGAAGAAGGCGACCGAACTCAAGACCCTGGCCGCTGCCAATCCAAAGATCATCATCGAGCAGCTCGATGTCACGAATCTCTCGCAGATCGAGAAGGTCGCTGCAAAATACCGGGGCGTGCCGATCGATGTGTTGTTCAACAATGCCGCGTGGCTGGGTATGCCGTTAGAAGGCCAGAAACTCGGTGGCCTGGACCAGAAATTATTCGATGCCGTGATGAATACCAACGTGTTTGGCCCGTTGAAATTATCGGAAGCTCTTCTGGGCAACGTCGAGGCGAGCAAACAGAAGAAGATCATCGGTATGACCAGCGGCCTGGGATCCCTGACGTTGATGGGACGGATGTCGCGCTTCTACTACTACCAGATGAGCAAGGCGGCCATAAACATGGGGATGCGGGCGCTGCGTAACGACGTGCAGGGCCGCGGCATCATCGTGGCACTGCTGGCTCCCGGCATGGTCGAGACCGACATGCTCGCGGACTCCGGATACTCCGGCAAGGCCCTGAAGCCGGCCGAGAGCGCGGCCGGTCTCTACAAGCTGGTGGCGGAACTAACGCCGCAGGATAAGGGCTTGCCGATGAACGTCGACGGCAAGGTTATTCCCTGGTAGCAGTGCGGTCAGAACCCTGAGCATTTCGCGCCGCCAGGTACTGCTCGGCACAGCCGGTCTCGCCGGAGCCGGTCTCGTGCTCAGCTGGGTGCGGCCGGATCCGCGCGAGGCACCCCTGTCGGCCGACGCCAGCGGCCTTTCGCCGAATGCCTGGCTGCAGATCCGACCCGACGGCGCCATCGTCCTGCAGGTCGACAAGATCGAGATGGGGCAGGGCGTGATCACGGGATACGCCACCTTGCTGGCTGAAGAACTGGATGTTGCTCCGGAGCAGATCACGACGCAGATCGCGCCAGTGCATCCCCTGTTCCAGGATCCGGTACAGCTGACAGGTGAAAGCCGGAGCATGGTCGCCCGTTGGCTGCCGATTCGTGAGACGGGCGCTCGCGCCCGCCAGATGCTACTGGCCGCAGCCGCGCAGCGATGGCAGACGGACATCACCTCGCTCGGCACGGATGGCGCCGGTGCGGTTGTCGACGGGCGTGGCAATGCGCTCCGCTATGCCGACTTGGCGAACGAGGCGGCGACGCTGCCCGTGCCCGAACGGGTGGAGTTGCGAACGCCAGCACAGTACCGCTGGATTGGTCGCGAGCTTGCGCGCCCGGACCTTCCTTCGAAGGTGCTGGCTAAGGCCAGGTACGGCATCGACACGCAAATGCCGGATCTCAAGGTGGCGGTCGTGCTGCGGCCCGTACAGCTGCAGGCAGTATTGCGCAGCCACGATGCCACTGTGGCCCGCAACATGGCCGGCGTCGTCGCCATCTTCCCGATCCACAGCGGCATCGCCGTGGTGGCAGACAATTTCTGGCAAGCGCAGCAGGCCGCGGCGGCAATCAGCGCGGAGTGGGAGCCAGGGCCGCTGGCCGGGGTCAGCAGTGAATCGATACGCGCCGAACAGGGTCGCCGGCTCGACGCGCAGGCAGGCCTGCGCATTCGCGACGACGGTGCCGCCGACGCTGCTTTCAAGGGAGCCGCACGTTCGTTGGAGGCCGAGTACTGGGTGCCCTATCTGGCCCACGCGACGATGGAGCCGATGAATGCGACCGTGTGGTTCCACGACGGGGGTTGTGAGGCCTGGGTGCCGAACCAGTCGCCGGATATTGCGCGCCAGCTGATTTGTGACGTGACCGACCTGCCACGCGCGGCAGTGACTGTGCATTCCCCACTGGTCGGCGGAGGATTCGGGCGTCGCGCCATCATGGATTACGTGACTGAGGCCGCCGAGATTGGCCGGCGCGTTCGCAATCCGGTGAAGCTGATCTGGAGCCGTGAAGACGACATGCGACACGGGGTGTTCCGCGAGGCGACGCTGCATCGCCTGCGCGGCGGGCTGGACGCTTCCGGCCAGCCGGTGGTGTGGCAGCATCGACTGATTGCCGC
Organism: Gammaproteobacteria bacterium; assembly: GCA_032122615.1. Classification (GTDB taxonomy): domain Bacteria; phylum Pseudomonadota; class Gammaproteobacteria; order Steroidobacterales; genus SHZI01. The sequence goes on from JAQBGF010000120.1 coordinate 24,436, forward strand.
CAGCCTCAACCGGCTGATCTTTCCCCTGACCGCTGCACTGATGGCGCCGGAATGGATGCCCAAAGCTCTGGTGCGCGGCGTCACTGACGTCGCGGTTCCCGTGTTCGATCGACTCGTCGGCTCCTACGCGGCTCGCGAAGGTGCCAACAGCATGGCCTACGCCATTCCGAACGTGCAGGTGGACCTGGCAGAGTGGAACCCGGGTGTGCCAACCAGCATCTGGCGTTCGGTATCCCATTCCTACACGAGTTTCGTGATCGAGAGCTTCATCGACGAGCTCGCTCATGCGGCTGACGAAGATCCGGCTGCCTTCAGGCGGCGCTACCTGGCGGGGTCGCCACGCCATCTCGCGGTGCTGGAGCTGTTGCTGGCCCAAAGTGGCTGGCAGGAAAAGCTGCCCGACGGTCGTTACCGCGGGCTTGCGATCCAGGAGGCCTTTAATACCGTTGTGGCACAGGTTGCCGAAATTTCGATCGGCGCAGACCATTCGATTCGCGTGCATCGGGTGACCTGCGCCGTGGATTGCGGTACGGCGATCAACCCGGACATCGTTCGCCAGCAGATGGAGGGCGGTATCCTCTTTGGCCTGTCAGCAGCGTTGTATGGCGAGATCACCATCGAGGATGGCGCCGTGCGGGAAAGCAACTTCCACGACTACCGGCTGCTGCGTCTCGCGGATGCGCCGGCGATCGACGTGCACATCGTGCCAAGCGACGAGCCGCCGAGCGGCGTTGGCGAACCGGGTGTGCCGCCGATCGCGCCGGCGGTGGCGAACGCCGTGTTTGCAGCGACGGGGCAGCGGCTCCGGACACTGCCACTGCGGCTCCCGTCTTAGTAGGAGCGCCTTCAGGCGCGACACCGCACTCCGTAGCCCGCGGTGGGGGGGGGGGGGCGGGGGGGGGGCCGGGGGGGGGGCCCCCCCCGGGGGGGGGGGCGGCCGCGGGCGCCCCCCCCCCC
>JAQBGF010000121.1:0-23258 GCA_032122615.1 Gammaproteobacteria bacterium
GGGTTCGTGAGCTTCGCGCCGATCGCCGCCGGGACGCAGTAGCCCATGCAGGAGAAGTCGATGGGGCCGAGGAAGCGATTCGTCCCGTCGAGGCGCAGGTGCTCCATGGAGAGGAAAGTGCCGTTGCCGCTGTCGGTCACGTAGATCGCCCCGGGCTTCGCCCTGGCCTGGAGCGCCTCGAAGAGCGCGTGGGGCGTCACGCGAGCCCCGGACCTGTCGCGGTTCCATTCCGCGCGCACCGCCGCGTGCCCAGCCGCGATCTCCGTCTCCACGGCGTCGCGCGGGCGAGCCGGCCCAAGCCTGGGCAGCAGCGCCTTCACGAAGGCGTCCGCGTCGGACTCGATCGCGAGCCTGGCCGGGTAGTTCCTGGAGAAGACGTCACTGTTGATGTCGACGTGGATCAGGTTCTCGGGCGGAGTGAAGCCGTAGCTCCCGGTCGCGACCTCGCTGAAGCGAACGCCGATCGCGAGGAGCACGTCGCAGCGGTCCATGACTGGCTTCGTGAAGCCCGGCGCCATGGGTCCGAAGCCCGGCCAGAGCCAGAGCGGGTGGTTCTCCGGGAAGACGCCCTTGCCCTGGATCGTGGTCGTGACGGGGACCGCGAGCTTTTCAGCGAGTTCGATCAGGCGCGCGCCGCAGCCGCGCGCGCCGTTGCCAAGGTACAGCGCAGGGTGCCTGGCCTGGGCGAGGAGCCTTGCTGCCTCGTCGACGAGGCCCGCCGCCGGCTCGGCGGGCGCCGGCGGCACGACGCTCCATTCCAACCCGCCCACCTCCTGCGTCAGGAAGTAGTGGTTCGCGGAAATTTCGACCGCGACCGGACCCGGCGTGCCGCTCCGGGCGATGGCCAGGGCTTGGCGGATCGTCGGGTAGATGTCGCTGGCCTTCTCGGGCCGGAAGCGGGCCTTGGTAATCGGCGTGAGGATCGCGAGCTGGTCCACGTCGTGGAGCTGGTAGGCCTTGCCCGTGTCAGTGCGAATACCGCAGGTGAGTACCAGCATCGGCACGCCGTCCATGAAGGCCTCGGCGACGCCCGAGAGGCAGTGGGTGACGCCGGCGCCCGGGACGACGTTGCACACGCCGATGCTCTCGCTGGTCCGCGAGACGGCGTCCGCCATGAACGATGCGCTCTGCTCATCGGTCACGAGCATGGCGCAGATCTGTGCCGAGCGATCGAGCGCGTCGTAGAGTTCGATGTTGTGGGTGCCCGGGATCCCGAACGTGAAGCGCACGCCCTCGTCCTCGAGCGCGCGGACCACAGCCTTGGCGCCATTCGATTTCATGCCAGCATCCTTTGCGAGATTCCTTCGGCCACGCGGTCAGCGAGGGCCATGATTGTCACGTACGGGTTGATCGCCGCGCAGCCGGGGAACAGGCTCGCGTCGGCCACGTACAGCCACTCGGTCCCGTGGACCCGGCCCCACGAATCGCACACGGAGCGGTCGGCGTCCCGGCCCATCCGGCAGCCGCCCATGAGGTGCGCACTGGTGATCGACACGCGCCCGGCGAGCATCTTTTCGCGAACGATGAGGTCGTCGAGCCGGTCCTGCTCCGCACGCTCGATGAAGAACTTGCGGCCGGCGGGCGCGTGGACCCGCTCGGCGCCAGCGGCAAAGAAGATCTGCGCACTTACCTTCATGCTCTCGAAAAGCGACTCGAGGACCGGGTCGGAGAGCGTGTAGTCCACGATGGGCCCGCCATTCCGGTCGATGCGAACACGGTTCTCCGCGCGCGGCGCGTCGAGCGCGAGGACCAGGATCATCTGGAGCCGGTCCAGATTGCGGAGGAGTGCGCTGTGCTCCGCGCCGAAGCCGGCGAGGTTCTTCGCCGTCACGAACGGGAAGTACATGCAGGTCTCGAGGAGAAAACCCTTCGATGCCGCGAACTCGTCGCAGTAGTAGCTCTTAGGATGCCCGAAGTAGTTCGTGATTGGTCGACCGTGCTGCCCGACGAGTATGAGCGCCGGGTGGGCGGTGAAGTAGCGGCCGAGCGCGGGGAGTTTCTCGCCCAGACCTGAGCGAAGGAGGAGCGCCGGCGAGTTGACCGCGCCCGCGCAGACGACGACGATCTCCGCCCGGATCCGGTAGTCTCCTTCGGGCCACGGGGATGGCTCGCCGAAGCCCGGGTTCTTCACGGTCGCGCGGACCGAGCGGTCGTCGATCGTGTCGACGCGGCAGTTGGTGACGACGGTAACGCCGTTCCGCTCCGCCTCCGGGAGCTGGACGCGGTTCGTGCCCCGCTTGGCGGCGTTCGGGCAGCCAAGGTTGCACAGTCCGGCACCCCGGCAACCCTTCACGTTGATCGGGAACTGCTCGACGCGATAGCCGAGCTTCTGGCAGGCCGCGTGGAACAGGCGGTTGTTGTCGTTCAGGTACTCGGGCTCGAGCTTGTGGACATTGTTCTCCTTCAGGTACTTCTGCGAGCGACGCAGCAGGTCGTCGTGTGCCAGACCGGGCACCGACCAGCTTTCTAGCGTCTTCTTCTGCAGCGTCAGCGAGGTCCCCGTGTAGACGACTGTCGAGCCGCCGTACTGCTTCGCGAACGCCAGGGTCATGGTCTTGTCGCGTGTCAGGAAGCCGCCCGCGTCAACATAGAGCTTCGACGCCATGTCGAGCTCGCGGCCCGTGAACTCCTCCTCGCGAAGCCGCGGGCCCCATTCAAGGACCGCGATCCGCTTCCCCGCCTTGCACAGACGGGAGAGCTCCCTGGCGACGGCGCCGCCCCCGGCGCCGGAACCGATGATCACGACGTCAAAGGCAAGCTCAGGCACGGAGCTGGTCGTTCCCGGCGTGCGACGGCGTGTAGCCGAGTTCGGCGGCGACGTCGGGTTGCGCGTAGTAGCCCATGAAAACCAGCGTCTTTACGCCCCAGAAGCCGGTGCGGATGCTGACCCAGGGGGAGTCCTGGAACCAGCGAAGCGCCTCCTTCTGACGCTCGCCCTCGAGCCGGTCGAGGCGTCCGCCGAAGCGCAGAAGCGGGAACCAGCGGAGCACGACGAGGAAGATCTTGAGGAGCCGGACCATGTGCCTGGGCCGGGTCGCAAGCATCGTGTCGATGATCTCGAAGAACCTGGCCTGTCGCTCCGCCGACAGCCCGCGGGTCTGCGGCACGAGCGCGTGTCCGAGTGCCGTGACGAAGGTGCGCTGGCGCCCGGACAGGAGGCGAGGCGGGGCGGTGGTCTCCATGGTGCGATGAGAGCGCTCCGGGGGGTGCGGCGTCAAGGCGCCTGCCGCCTATACTCACAACTGAGCTGGTTCGCCGCGGGCAGGCCCGGCAGCGAACCACGCGCGCTGGGCGAGTAAAGGAGCCACGGCGATGATTGCTGCCCCGACCGAACTGCCTGCCGTTGCCGCCGACGATACCGAAATCGGGCGCATGCGCGGCGTATTTGACCTGCAACGCAAGGCCTTCGAGGCTGCGCCGTACCCCGCTCTGGCCTCGCGCAAGGCCAGGCTCCGCCGGCTGATCGAGGTGTTGCGCAAGCACCAGAACGCCATCGTCGCCGCGGTGAATGCCGACTTCGGCGTGCGCGCCGCTGCCGAGACAAGGCTGATCGAGGTGATGGGAGCGATCCTGGCGGCACGGCACGCCCTGGCGCACCTGCGCGGCTGGATGAAGCCGCGCCGACGAAGTACCGAACTGCTGATGCTCGGCAATCGCGCCTGGGTCGAGGTCCAGCCCAAGGGCGTTGTGGGCATCATCAGCCCCTGGAACTTTCCCTTGTACCTGACGCTAGGCCCGCTCATCGCCGCGCTGGCGGCGGGCAACCGGGCGATGATCAAGATGTCGGAGCTGTCGCCACGCACGACGGCGCTGGTGCGCGCGATGCTGGCAGAGTGCTTCGGCGAGGACGAAGTCGCGGTGTTCGGCGGCGAAGTGGCGGTGGCGCAGGCCTTCAGTGCACTGCCCTTCGATCACCTGGTCTTCACCGGTTCGCCGCGTGTAGGCCGGCAGGTGATGCGCGCTGCCGCCGGGAACCTCACGCCCGTTACGCTCGAACTCGGCGGCAAGTCACCAGCGATCGTCGGCCCCGATGCCGACCTGCGCGACGCCGCCTTGCGCATCGCCCACGGTAAGGGCCTCAACGCCGGGCAGATCTGTGTGGCGCCTGATTACGCGCTGGTCCCTCGCGGCAAGGCGGCTGAATTCGCCATCGCGGTGCGCGATGCGTTCGCCAGGCTCTACCCGCAGGTGGGTGGCAGTCCCGACTACACTAGCATTGTCAGCGATTCCCACGCGGCGCGACTGCGCCACTTGCTCGCCGATGCCAAGGCCAGGGGTGCGACTGTGCTTCGTTGTGGCGGTGATGCCGGCACCGGCCGCCAGATACCGCTGCATGTGGTGACCAATGTGGACGACAGCATGCAGTTGATGCAGGAGGAGATCTTCGGCCCCGTCCTGCCGGTGCTTGAATACGACCGGCTGGACGACGCGATGGCGTGGGTGCGCCGCGATGAACGGCCGCTGGCGTTGTACGCCTTTGGCCTCGGCCACGCGGACCAGCGCCGCGTGCTGAAGGAGACCCATGCCGGTGGCGTGACCCTCAACGACTGGGGTTGGCACGTCTTTCAGCACGACCTGCCCTTCGGCGGCATCGGAAATTCAGGCATGGGCGGCTACCACGGCGAAGAGGGGTTTCGCGAACTCTCGCATGCCAAGGCGGTGTTCAGGCGCCACCGCTGGTTCCCGATCGGCCTGTTATACCCGCCTTACGGCAACCTCGCGCAGCGGCTGTCGTTGTGGTTGTACCTCGGCAGGCGCCGGATTCGACGCGATGTTGGTGGCCGGCGAGAACACGAGCAGCCCGCTGATGATCCTGGTGGCAGGCAGGCCTGACGAAGGTAATTCGGTAATCCCTGATTGCGCGTTTACTCCCGGTGGCGCACTTTTTCAATCAGGTTGTCGCGAGGAGTTTCCCGGAATGCGGCAGCCGGGCGGGGCGGCAAGAGGTGCTCCGGAAGTGTGAAGCCTCTGGCCGATTATCCGCCGCTTGGTGGAAAGGAGGCATTTGATGGCAATCAAAGGAAGCGTACGCTCGTTAGTGCTTGACGAGTTTTCGAAGTTCGCTCACGAAACGCTCGGAATTCTGCGCGAGCGCGCAGGCGAGCTGGAGACGAACATGACGGAAGTCATGGGTGAATCCGGCAAGGAACTCGGGTTGGATTTCGGTGAGGGGACGAAACTCGGCAGCCTTTTCGAGAAGAAGCCCAGGAGAGCAGCCGCTATCGGTTTGATGGGCGGAGTGATGCTTAGCCGCGTAATGGAGGCCAGGGCAGCCAGGCGGGTTGTTGACACCGGCCCGGAGAAGACGAGCCCGGAGACGGCGCGTGGCAAACCGACGAAGAGTCGGAAAGCGTCAAAGCGCAAGATGACCAGAGTGGCTGAGGCTGCGTAAGGTAACGCGCGGCGTACTCACCTGATTCCCCGGAGGGCAGGACCAGCGGCCGGGGAAGGGATAAGGGAACGGGCCCGGACGATGGCCAATGTGTTAGTGGATATTTTTTGGCCGCTGCCTCCGCTGGATGCTCGGGACGGGTTTCTGGACCTCGCTGTTGCGGCCTTGACGGGTGCCCGTTATCGCGCACCCGCGTGCTAAAGTACGCGCTCAACGTTTCGCACAGCGCCGAAGCGCCGGAGGCATTCCTCCACTGAATCCCTCGCGAGGTCTTGGTGCTGATACAACGAGCCAAACTGCCGAGACCACGCGCGCGGCGGGCCGGCGCACTCCGGCGCATGTCGCGCGTCTCGCCCTGGGATAACGATGAGGTCCTGCGCGAAGAGCTCTTCAGTATCGAGCGCCTCGAGGAACATGCGTTAACCCTCGCTGTTGCCCAGCGGGTCACTCCAAAACCGGTACGACGCCCGCCTCTTGCCGTTCGCCTCAGTGACAATGAAGCGGTGCTGGTCCGCGCCTATCGCGCTATCGCGCAAGTGGCGACCGAGGGTGTTGCCATCACTCCGGCTGCTGAATGGCTGCTCGACAACTACCATCTGGTAGAGACGCAGATCCGCGAAATCCGCGAGGATCTGCCGCCGGGCTTTTACCGCCAGTTACCGAAGCTCGCGAGCGGACCATTCCGGGGATACCCGCGTGTGTTCGGCATCGCCTGGGCCTTTGTTGCCCACACCGACAGCTATTTCGATCCGGAAACCCTCCGGCGGTTTGTCCGCGCCTACCAGACTGTGCAGCCACTGACCATTGGCGAACTGTGGGCGGTCGCAATCACACTGCGCATCGTGCTTGTCGAGAATCTCCGGCGGGCGGCTCATCTCATCGTGAGCGGCCGGAAAGCACGCCAGGAAGCAGATGACATTGCCGATCGCCTGCTGGGCCTGAACGGCTATACGCCAGAGCCTGGCGCCCTGATCAAGCGCTACGAGGGCGTGGCTACGCTCCCCGGCAATTTCGTTGTCCAGTTAATGCAGCGGCTGCGCGACCAGGACCCCCGAATTACCCCGGCGGTGATGTGGCTGGAGGAACGGCTCGCGGCGCAGGGAATGACGGCTGACGCCGTGGTGCGCGATGAGCACCGGCGGTTGGGCGGCTCGAACGTGACAGTACGTAATGCCATCACGAGCATGCGCCTGATTTCCGAACTGGAATGGTCGGAATTCTTCGAAAGCGTCAGCCTCGTTGATGACGAACTGCGTGCGGGCAGCGATCTCGCGCAGATGGACTTCGTCACGCGCAATATGTACCGCAGCCGTATTGAGGAGCTCTCCCGAGGCTCGAAACTCACTGAGCTGGAGATTACGCGGGAAGTGCTCGCCGCCGGAAACGGCGTGACGAACGTCGGCGGCCGTCAAGGCGACCCCGGTTACCACCTGATCGGATCGGGGCGGCTCGCTTTTGAGACGGCAATCGGCTATCGGGCGCCGCTGCGGCGCCTGCCCGGGCGATGGGTCATGAGGCACGGCGCTGGCGCGTATATCGGTGCGATTCTCCTGGTTGCTGCCGTCATTCTTGCCACGCCGCTGCTGACAACGGACATGTCGGAAGGCGCTGGCTGGATGCTGGCGCTGCTGGCGTTCCTCGGACTCACGCCGGCGCTGGACGCTGCAATCGCCCTGGTAAATCGCGTGGTGACCGGTCGCTTCAGCGCGACGATCCTGCCCGGTCTTGCACTGCGCCAGGGGGTGCCGCCCGAATTGCGGACGCTCGTAGCCGTACCGGCGTTATTGACGACACCCGCGGCCATCGAGGAAGTCATCGAGCGACTCGAGATCCACTATCTGGCGTCGCCGGAAGGGACCCTCAATTTTGCCTTGCTGTCTGACTGGGTCGACGCTGGCACGGAACACACCGAGGCCGACGAGCCACTTCTGGCAACAGCCACCCGTGGTATTGCGCAGCTGAACGCGCGGCACGCGCCTGGCAAGGAGGGAGGTAACCGCTTCATGCTCCTGCACCGTCGGCGGGTCTGGTGCGAAGTACAGCAACAGTGGATGGGATGGGAGCGAAAGCGTGGGAAGCTCCACGAACTGAACCGGCTGCTCCGGGGCGCGACCGACACCACGTTTATTGACGTCGATGGGCAGCGGCTGGCGGTCCCGCCCGGGGTGCGCTTCGTCATCACGCTCGACGTCGATACGCAACTGCCGCGCGAAACGGTGCGACGCCTGATCGGCAAGCTGGCCCATCCCCTCAATCAGCCACGGTTCGATGCTGCCGCTGGTCGTGTGGTCGAAGGCCATGCCGTGCTTCAGCCGCGCGTCACGCCGTCCCTGCCCATGGGCCGCGAGGGATCGATCTTTCAGCGCATCGTCTCGAGCGCGCCTGGCCTGGACCCGTATGCCGCGGCCGTGTCCGATGTGTACCAGGATCTCTTCGGCGAAGGCTCCTATTGCGGCAAGGGTATCTACGACGTCGACGCGTTCGAGGCGGCGCTCGCGGGCCGTGCCCCCGACGGCACGCTGCTCAGTCACGATCTCTTCGAGGGCATCTTTGCGCGCGCCGGGCTCGTGTCTGACATCGAGGTCGTCGAGGAATTTCCCGCCCGCTACGACGTTGAGGCCGCTCGCCAGCATCGCTGGGCGCGCGGTGACTGGCAGCTGCTGCCGTGGCTCCTCGGCCGGCACGAGGCTGCCGGTGATGTTGATCGGCGCCACAGCAGCATTCCGCTCATCGGCTTCTGGAAGATGTTCGACAACCTGCGCCGGACGCTCTCTGCGCCGGCGAGCGTCGGGGCGCTCGTGGTGGGCTGGACGCTGCCCCTGCGCGCCGGCCTGATCTGGACGGCCTTTATCCTGGCGACGATAGCCTTGCCAACGCTGCTGCCGGTTGTCGCGGCGATCGTGCCACGGGGTGCCGGCATCACTGTGCGCAGCTACTTTCGCGCTCTCGGCAAGGACAGCTCGCTGGCCGCGCGGCAGATGCTCTTCCAGGTCACCTTTCTGCCGCACCGGGCGTACCTGATGGCAGATGCGATCAGCCGGACCCTGTACCGGCTGATCGTGAGTCGCCGCAATCTCCTCGAGTGGGTCACTGCGGAACAGTCATCACTCGGGTCCAGGCTGAACCTTGCTGGCGTCTATCGGCGAATGAGCGGCGGGGTTTCCGTCACGTTGATCGCTGTGGTCGTCGTTGACCTCGCTGGATGGGGTGCGGGGTGGGTTGGGGCGCCGTTCGCGGTGCTCTGGATCGCCGCCCCGGCCGTCGCGCTGTGGATCAGCCGCTCGCCCCGCGTAGCCAGCGAACTCCCGGTCTCCGACGCGAGCGCGCTGGAACTGCGCCTGGTCGCGCGTCGTACGTGGCGCTTCTTCGAGGAGTTTGTCACGGCAGATGATCACATGCTGCCGCCTGACAATTTTCAGGAAGACCCAAGTCCGGTACTCGCCCATCGAACCTCGCCCACGAATCTCGGCCTGTACCTGCTGTCTGCCGTCAGTGCCCGCGATTTTGGCTGGACAGGGACCATCGAGGCGGTGGAGCGACTCGAAGCAACCCTGAAGACGATGGGCCAGCTCGAGCAAATTCGCGGCCACTTCTATAACTGGTACGACACGCGGGACCTGCGCCCGCTGGAGCCACACTACATTTCCTCAGTCGACAGCGGCAACCTTGCCGCACACCTTATTACTGTGGCCAACGCGGCCCGGGAATGGACCGTAGCCGGGGGGTTGCCGGGCGACTTCGCGTCCGGTGCGCGGGACGCGCTGCACCTGGCGCGCGAAGCGTTGCACGTGCTTCCGGCATCGGTGCGCTCGCAGTCAGTAATGTGGCAGGAGCTCGAGGATCAGTTCAACGATATTGACACCGGGTTACGCGAGATCGGGAATTCCGGGAATGACCTCACCACTCGCCTGGATGAGCTTTCGTCGAATGCCGCCACAGTGGTCGATATCGCCCAGACGCTTGCAAGCGACAGCGGTGTTGATGCGTTCAGCGATCTGGTCTTCTGGTGCGATGCCTTTCACCGCTCCATCCTGGGCTGGCAGAACGACATCGCGCAAACACCCGACGGGGCGCGCGCCCTTAACCAGCGCCTGCTGGTCGTCGAGGCGACGACCAGGGCCATGGCAACGGCGATGGACTTTGATTTCCTGTTCGACCCGCAGCGCCGGCTGCTGTCCATCGGCTACCGGGCGGCCGACGGCACGCTCGACCCCAGCAGCTACGATCTGCTCGCCTCCGAAGCGCGCCTGGCCAGCTTTTTTGCGATTGCCAAGGGCGACGTCCACAGCCGTCACTGGTTTCGCCTGGGCCGACAGGTCACGCCCGTAGGCAGCGGCGCGGCGCTCATCTCGTGGTCCGGCTCGATGTTCGAGTATCTGATGCCCTCACTCGTGCTGCGGGCGCCGGCCGGGAGCCTGCTGGAGCAGACGAACCGGCTGATTGTGCGGCGGCAGATGAGCTACGGCGCGGCGCTGGGCTTGCCATGGGGCATGTCGGAGTCGGCTTACAACGGACGTGACCTGGAGTTCACCTATCAGTACTCGAATTTCGGCATTCCGGGCCTCGGTCTCAAGCGGGGCCTGAGCGCGGAAGCCGTTGTAGCGCCTTATGCCACGGCACTTGCAGCCATGGTCGAACCGGAACAGGCAGCGCGCAATTTTGCGCGACTCGAGTCGCTGGGCGCACTTGGCCGGTACGGTTTCTACGAGGCCATCGACTACACGCGGAGCCGTCTGCCAGAGGGCACGCCCTTCGCCATCGTGCGTGCCTTCATGGCCCACCACCAGGGCATGACCGTCGTGGCCATCGCCAACGTTCTGCTGCACGGGATCATGCGCAAACGATTCCATTCCGAGCCGAGAATCCAGGCCACTGAACTTCTCCTGCAGGAACGCACGCCGCGTAGCGTATCGGTGGCACACCCCAGGGCGGAAGAAGTGCGGGCGGCGCCGCGACTTGATGACGTGCAGGTCCCGGACGTACGGCGGCTCGACACCGCCAACGACGTCACGCCGCAGGTAAATCTGCTCTCCAATGGCCGCTACGCGGTGATGGTTACGGCTTCCGGGTCCGGCTACAGCCGCTGGGGTGATCATGCTGTCACTCGCTGGCACGAGGACGTGACCCGCGATGATACGGGCAGCTATTTCTTCCTCCGCGACGTTGAGAGCGGTGAGCTGTGGTCCGCTGGTTACCAGCCCTGCCGCGGGATGCCCGATGACTATGCCGTCACCTTTGCCGAGGACCGCGCCGAATTTTTTCGCCGGGACGGGGATATCACGACAACCCTGGAAGTCCTCGTCTCCCCGGAGGACGACGCGGCGGTACGCTACCTCTCGATCACAAATTCCGGCAGCCGCGTACGTGACATCGAGGTCACATCCTATGCCGAGCTGGTGCTCGCGCCGCCCGCGTCGGACTCGGCACATCAGGCTTTCTCGAAGCTTTTTGTTCAGACGGAGTATGTCGAAAGGCACGGTGCCATCCTGGCGACGCGCCGCAGGCGCTCGCCGGATGAGCCGGAGATCTGGGCAGGACACCAGGCAGTCATTGAGGGGATGGTGCTGGCAGGCCCTGAAATAGAGACGAGCCGGGCGCGGTTTCTGGGCCGAGGCCATGACGTGCATGCACCCATTGCCATGCTGGACGGCAGGCCCCTGTCGAACACCGTGGGCGCGGTGCTCGACCCGGTATTCGCACTCCGCTATCTCGTTCGTGTGCGTGCCGGTGCGACGGCGCGCATTGCCTTCTGGACAGCCGTCGCGTCGTCGCGTGAACATATGCTGGATCTGCTCGACAAGCTCCGCGATGCCAACGCCTTTGTGCGGGGCAGCACGCTGGCATGGACGCAGGCACAGGTACAGCTGCGGCATCTGGGCATTACGGCGGCCGACGCCAGTGTGTTCCAGAGACTGGCGGGCCACGTGCTGTTTGCCGATGCGTCGCTCCGGGCGTCCTCCCATACCATCCGCCGCGGCGGCGGCGGACCAGCCGGCCTGTGGAGCCAGGGCATATCCGGCGATCTGCCGATCGTGCTGCTCCGGATCAGTGATGTAGAAGACATCGGGATCATGCGGCAACTGCTGCAGGTCCACGAGTACTGGCGGATGAAACATCTTGCCGTCGACATCGTGATCCTGAACGAACGCGGCGCCTCCTATGTACAGGACCTGCAGATCGCCCTCGAATCCCTGCTTCGAACACGCCAGGCGCGCGGGCGGGTCCCGACCGATGCCGCACGCGGGTCCGTCTTCATACTGCGGACGGATCTTATTTCGGCAGAGACACGGGCCTTGCTGTCTTCTGTCGCGCGAGTTGTACTGACGGGCCAGCGCGGAAGCCTGGCCGATCAGCTCGATCGCTCGCGCAGGCCTCCCTTGAACATGCCACCTGCCCCGCAACGCGAAGTGCCACCCGCGGACAGTGCGGTAACGGGTCCCGCGCCACAGGACCTGGAGTTCTTCAACGGACTTGGCGGATTCGCGGCGGACGGACGCGAGTACGTCACCCTGCTCGGACCCGGGCAGTCCACCCCGGCACCGTGGATCAACGTGGTGGCCAATCCCGCTTTCGGCTTCCAGGTTGCGGCCGAGGGAAGCGGCTTTACCTGGGCTGTGAACAGCCGCGACAACCAGCTCACGCCCTGGTCGAACGACCCCGTCACCGATCGAACGGGCGAGGCCCTCTACGTGCGGGATGAGGACACCGGCGAGTTGTGGGGCCCCACGGCGTCGCCTATCCATGACCCCGGCGCCTTCCATGCGGCTTGCCATGGGCAGGGTTACAGCCGCTTTAAAAACCAGGCGCACGGCGTGGCCCTCGAGCTGCTGATGTACGTGCCACTCGACGACCCGATCAAGATCTCGCGTCTCACGATTCACAATACGTCCGGAAGAGACCGCCGGCTTTCGGTAACGGCCTATGTCGAATGGGTGCTCGGCGCGTCGCGGCCTGCCTGCGCCCCGTTCATCGTGACGGACGTGAACGCGGCTACGGGCGCCATATTCGCCCGCAATCCCTGGAATGCCGCATTCGGTTCGCGCGTCGCGTTCCTTGATCTGGGCGGCAGGCAAACGGACTGGACCGCGGATCGGCGGGAATTCCTCGGTCGCCACGGCACGCTCGCCGCTCCGGCGGGACTGGTTGGCGAGGGGTTCTTGTCGAAACAGGTTGGCGCGGGCCTCGATCCCTGCGGCGCCTTGCAGCGGTTCATCTACCTCGAGGCGGGCGACACGGTGGAAGTTGTGATCTTCCTGGGCGAGGCCGTGAATACCGAGAAAGCCGAAGCGCTGATCGATCGCTATCGTTCGGCGGATCTGGACGCTGTCTTTCGCAGCGTGGTCGAGCATTGGGACGAGGTGCTTGGCACGGTTCAGGTAAAAACGCCGGACCGTGCGATGGACATCATGCTCAATCGCTGGCTGCTCTATCAGACCCTGGTGTGCCGCATATGGGCCCGATCGGGGTTCTACCAGGCCAGCGGCGCGTACGGTTTTCGTGACCAGCTTCAGGACGGGATGGCACTGGCGGTCTCGCGGCCGGCGCAAACCCGCGAGCACCTGCTTCGAGCCGCCGGGCGACAGTTCGCCGCCGGCGACGTTCAGCACTGGTGGCTGCCAGTAACAGGCCAGGGCGTTCGCACGCGCATATCCGATGATCGCATCTGGCTCGCCAATGCCACCGCACACTACGTGCGCACCACCGGCGACCTGGCGGTCCTCGAGGAAAGCGTGCCGTTCATCGAGGGCCACGCGCTGCAGTCCGGTGAGCATGATGCGTACTTCGATCCCACGATCTCGGATGAAACGGCGTCGCTTTACGAGCACTGTGCGCGCGCCCTCGACCAGAGCCTGGCGGTGGGTGCACACGGCCTGCCGCTATTCGGCACCGGCGACTGGAACGACGGGATGAACCGCGTGGGCGAACTGGGGCTCGGTGAAAGTGTCTGGCTGGGCTGGTTCCTGTACGCGACGCTCAACGCTTTTCTGCCACTGGCAAAGGGGCGCGGTGACAAGAAGCGGAGCGAACGGTGGCAGGGGTCCGCGACGGCATTGCAAGGCGCGCTTGAGCAATCGGGGTGGGATGGCGAGTGGTACCGTCGCGGCTACTTCGACGACGGGTCGCCGCTCGGTTCGGCCACCAGCGAGGAGTGCCGCATCGACTCCATTGCCCAGTCCTGGAGCGTTATTTCCGGGGCAGCGAATCCGGAGCGTGCGACGCGGGCCATGGCGGCGGTGGACAGTCAACTCATCAATCGCGACGACGGTCTGGCGTTACTGTTCGCGCCACCGTTCGACCAGACGCTGCTCGATCCCGGTTACATCAAGGGCTACCCGCCCGGCATTCGTGAAAATGGCGGCCAGTACACCCACGCGGCCGCGTGGTCGGTAATTGCATTCGCCCGGCTCGGGCAGGCAGAGAAAGCCGCGGAATTGTTCTCAATGCTCAATCCGATCAACCGGACCGCCACTCGTGCCGCCGTCCATCGCTACAAGGTCGAGCCGTACGTGATTGCCGCCGATATTTACTCCGTCGCGCCGCATGCGGGACGCGGCGGCTGGACGTGGTACACCGGCTCGGCGGGCTGGCTGTATCGGGCCGGGCTTGAGGCGATCCTGGGGTTTCACGTGCAAGGGAGCCAACTGAGGCTTGCGCCGTGCATTCCCGCCAGCTGGCCGCGCTTCGACATCGCTTTCCGGTATCACGCCACGCGCTACGAAATCACTGTTGAGAATCCCGAGGGCGTGAGCCACGGAGTGGCCGGCGCCGAGCTGGACGGTCGTCCGCTGCCGGAGGGCGAAACGCTGATCGCGCTGGTAAACGATGGGGAAACTCACCGCGTTCGGGTGGTGCTCGGCTAGCCGGCCGCTAAACCAGCCACGCCTCCAGCCAGGTCTCCGGCTCGCAGTAAAACTCCCGCTGCACACCCTTCCATTGGAAGCTGACCGACCGGGCATGTAGCGCGTGGTGTGGAATCAGCAGCCTCGCCCGGTGCTCCGCGGTGAGCCGGCGTTCCACCAGTGCCAGATAGCAGTCCTCGTCGCCGCCGTAGAGCTTGTCGCCCACGATCGGGTGCCCGAGGTGTGCCAGGTGAATGCGGATCTGGTGCTTGCGGCCGGTGCGGGGGAGGACCCGCAGCAGGCTGAAGTCGGCGTTTTCATGCGTCAGATGTTGAAGCACCTGGTAGTCGGTGCGGGACGCGGCGCCGTCCGCGCGCACGCAATCCTTGATCGCCACGCGACTCGCCACATCCTTGCCGAGCGGCGTGTCGATCGTGCCCTGGTCGGCGACCACGTGGCCGTGCACGAGTGCCACGTATTCCTTGCGCACCTGGCGGGCCTGCCACAACTTGCCGAGTGCCCGCGCAACCCCGCTGCTTTTGGCCACGAGGATGACCCCACTGGTTTCGCGGTCGAGGCGGTTCACGAGATGCGGTGTCGCTTCGTTACCCAGATGCAGCCGCACCCGGCCGATCAGGCTCGACAGTTCGCCATCCTTGCTCGGGTGGCAGACAAGGTCCGCCGGCTTGTTGATGACCAGCAGGTCGGCGTCTTCGTGGAGGATGGGCAGGACGCTCACCCGGGCTAACGCGGCCGCGACAGGGCAATGCCGATGGCGATTCACTGCGGCTATTTATCCTCTGGTTTTTGGCGCCAGGCTGCGAAGTCCGGGTCGGGCTGCCAGCCGGCGGGCGGTTCGGCCTTCGGGGGCACCCCCTTGTAGTTCTCCGGGCCGACGTTCAGGGACGAGGTGTCCATGACATACGAGTACAGGCCGGACATGAAGCCGGTGCCGGGTTCGCCGCGCGTGTACACCATCTTCTTGCCATCCGGCGAGAACGCGCCCATGCCGTCGAAGGCGGGGTTCCACGTCAGGCGCACCGGCTCACCGCCGGCCAGATCGCCAAGGAACAGCTCCCAGTTGTTGCGTTCGAGAATTCGCACGTACAGGAAGTGCCGGCCATCCGGCGCGGGAAAGGGCGCCCAGTTCATGTCGTTGGTGAACGTGCGGGGCTGCACGTCGCGGTCGGGACCGACGATCTTCATCGAGTAGATGTTCATCGGCGTCTGGCTGTGCGTGCCATTTTTCCGGTCCTGTTCCTCGATGCGCAGTTTGTCGCTGTTCTTCCAGGCCCGGAAGATCACGGTCTCGCTGTCGGGTAGGAAGTAGGCCTCGCCCTCCTGCCAGTCGCTGGTGAAAGTAAGTTGCGTCTGCCCGGTGCCGTCGGACTTCATGCGCCACAGATCGGCGTTGCCCTCGATCTGGCGGCCGAAGACAATCCACTTGCCGTCGGGGGAGACCGTGGCCTCGGCGTCGTACCAGCGGTTGTTCGTCAGGCGTTTTACATTATTGCCGTCCAGTTCCGACGAGTAGAGTTCGGAGCCCTGCGGATACTTCGCATCGTCAGACCAGCTGCCGGGGGGCATCTCGGGATGATCCCGGGTCGAGGTCCAGAGCAGGCGCTTGCCGTCCGGGTAAAACCAGGAGCAGGCATCCTGACCACGATCGTTGATGCGGCGAATATCTTCGCCGGTGTCGGTGAAGGTGTAGGTCAGTGCGCCGCCGACGTTGCCCTTGCCGGGATCCACGGCATCCGGATCCTTGACCTGGGCGATGAGGTGCACGCCGTCGGGGGCGTAATAGGCCTCGCCGTTCTCCGCCAGGTTGGGGACCTTGTAAATCGGCAATTCCCCGCTGTCGCTCGCCGTTGCCCCGGGCTCGGCGGTGGCAGGACCCGCCGCGGCCAGCAGTGCCGTCAAGGTTGTGATGACGGCTATCAGTTGATGAGTGTGGCGCAACGTGCCCATTACATTTCTCCTGGTCAATCGGAAGGCGCAGACAACTAAGTATTGTCAGAAACGGATGCGGGAAAATCCCGGGTGGAACTGCGCCGGCAACAGCTCGTACACGGCGGCACTCTGCCCCTCGGCCGCACGCACGTAAAAGAGGGGTTCGAGATCGGAGCCGAAGGCCAGCGGGTCGGGCCGGTCGGACGCGGCCGGGTCCCGCCAGGTGACGCGCGACACGACCGCGAATGCCGACTCATTGCCGGACTGGATGGCGCTGACCCGCTCTTCGCGCATGCCGAGGTCGATCAGCAGGTGCTTAAGTTGTGAGGACCCGCTGGTGATCTGGATGAAGAGCGATGTTCCGGGACCCTGACTGGTGAGCGCTTGTGCCGCCGGGGTGGCGAGCACCTGGCGGGTGAGCGCCGCGATCTCGTCGTCCGAGCGGGCCTTGAGCGACAGCGTGGTCACGTCCGGCTGTTCGGTACGTGAAACGTACAGCTGATCCACAGCCACGCCACGCAGCAGGAACGCGACGGCGAGAGTGACAACCGAAACAGCGAACCAGTTAAGAAAGGCCCGGGTTCTCGGCACCGGCTGCCGGCCGGCCGACTTTCGCCGGGCGAACGGATTGAACATCGGCACACGCGCCAGGTAGTCGTCCGTTGCCGAGCCGTAGCGCTGACGGATCAGCTCCTCCTCGTGGCGCGCCAGGATGTAATAAAGACCGAGCATCGCGAGGAAGCTCACGAGTATGAAGAACCGCGGCCAGAGCAGCAGGAATCCCGCGCCGGCGATCGCCAGGCACAGGTACTGGGGGTGGCGGACGCGGCCGTACAGCCAGCCACTGACCAGTTGCTTCTTCACGAACTTGCCGTAATACAGCTGGATCGCGCAAACGATGAAGCCCACGAGGCCGATCAGGGCAATCAGCGCGCCGAACAGCGCCAGCCAGCGGAAGACGGGGACGTGCGTTGCCGCCAGGTGCGGGAGAAAGAATTGCGGCAGCCACGCGGTGGCCTCACTTTGCTCGAGGCCATGGAACAGCGGCGTGTACACACTGTAGAAGTACGCCGCAGCCGGCGAGATCATGATGAGCATCTCGAGCGCACTGACAGCGTAGATGACGATCGGTGCGATCCAGGGCCAGCGTGCTGTAGAGGAGGGCATGGAACTCTCGCTTCGCGTTGCGCGGGAATGGTTTCAGTCTAGCCGGAATTGCGCGGGTCCACGTCAAGCCGATCCAGCTCCCCGGCAGTCAGCCGCCGCCACTGGCCTTTGGCCAGGTCGCCAAGCTTCAGTCTGCCAATGGCCACGCGGACCAACCGCAACACCGGGATGTTGTGTGCGTCTAACAGCCGCCTGATGTGCCGGTTGCGGCCTTCCGCCAGCACGAGTGCAAGCCACGCGTTCTTTTCGCCGGTGCGCAGCAGTTGCGCGGATTTCGCCGCCAGGTGCTGGCCGTTAAGATCGACCCCTGCGACGAGATGCCGCAGGAGTTCGGGGTCGGGTTCCGCGGTAACCTGCACGTGGTAGGTCTTGTCAGGTCCTGTGGCCGGGTTCGTGATCCGCGCGGCCCACTCCGGATCGTTGCTGAACAGAAGCAGTCCCTCGCTGGCTTTGTCGAGGCGACCGACCGGCGCGACCCACGGCAGGCCGGCGCCATCGAAACAGCGATAGACCGTCTGTCGTCCCCGCTCGTCGTTCGCGGTAGTGACCAGGCCGCGGGGCTTGTTGAGCAGCAGGTAAATTCGCTCGCTGGCGGCGACGGGTTGGCCGTCGACGCGGAGTTGGTCGCGCGCTGGCAGAACCGGATAGTCCGGGTCACGGACGACGCGGCCATTCACCGCGACCCGGCCGTCGTGGACCCAGTCGGCCGCTGCGGTACGCGATGCCAGCCCGAGCTTGGACAGCGTGCGCGCAACGCCGTGACGGCGGTCCACGGTCATCCGGTATTCCGCATCCCCGCCGCGATCCCATTGATCGTCAGTACCAGCGCGTACAGCAACCGGTCCCGGTCCCTGGCCGGCACGCCGGCCTTGCGGCTGCGCGCCAGCAGCTCGACCTGCAGGTAACTCATCGGATCCACGTACGGGTTGCGCACGGCGATCGAGCGCTTGAGTACGGGCGAGTTCTGCAGCAGGTGTTTCTCGCCGGTGATCTGGCGCACGATCCGGCAGGTACTGTCGTACTCCGCGAGGAGCAGCCGGAAAATCCTCCGGCCCAGTTCCTGGTCGGGCAGGCGTTCCGCGTACTGCCGGGCAATCTGGAAATCCGCCTTGGCCAGCGTCATCTCGATGTTGCTGATCGTGCTGTGAAAGAACGGCCAGTCCTTGTACATCCGGCGCAGCAGTTGAAGCCGCTCGGGCCGGCCGCCCTTCGGATCCTGCCCGACGTAACTCTCCAGTGCCGATCCGACGGCCAGCCAGCCCGGCAGCAGGTGCCGGCTTTGTGTCCAGCCGAACACCCAGGGAATGGCGCGCAGGTCATCGAGACTCTTCGAGCCTTTCCTGCGCTTGGCCGGCCGTGAGCCGATGCGCAGATGCTGCAGTTCCTCGACGGGCGTTGCCTGCGTGAAGTAATCCAGGAAGCCGTCGGTGCCCCGCACGAAGCCACGATACGCGGCGAACGCGTGTCCGGAAATCTCTTCCATCACGCTTTCCCATCGCGCAATCGTGGCGGGTCGTGGCCCGGCAGCGCGCGCTTCCGGCGGCAGGCTGGCCGCAATGACCGCGGCGGTCGTCAGTTCCAGGCTCCGCATCGCGATGTCCGGCAGGCTGTACTTTGACGACACCACCTCGCCCTGCTCGGTGATCTTGATGCGCCCGGCGACGGTACCCTCCGGCTGAGCCCGGATGGCCTCGTGGCTGGGCCCGCCGCCACGTCCGACGGTGCCGCCGCGGCCGTGGAATAGTTGCAGTTCGATACCGTGCTCGCGCGCGACGCCCCACAATTTCTGCTGGGCCTTGTACAGCTCCCAGCTGGAGGTCAGGATGCCGCCGTCCTTGCTGCTGTCGGAGTAGCCGATCATCACTTCCTGAACATTGCCCTGTGCTCTCAGCACACGGCGATAGACCGGATTACTGAACAGCTGCCGCATCACCTCGGGCGAGCGTTGCAGATCGTCGATCGTCTCGAACAACGGGGCCACAGCCAGGCGCGACCCGGCGCTTGCACCGTCGACCAGCCCGGCCTGTTTTGCGAGCACGAGCACGGCCAGCACATCGCTGGCCTCACGCGCCATGCTGATGACGTAAGTGCGCAGCGATCGCGTGCTGATCTCGTCCAGCGCTCGCCGGGCCACCCGAAACACGTTCAGGGTCTGCGTGGTCTCCAGACTGTACGACGCATCTGCTGCTACCAGCGGCCGGGGTGTTGCGAGTTCCGTCGTGAGCCAGGCAACCCGCCCGGCTTCATCCAGCGCCGGGTAGTCGTTCAGGAGTTCGAGTGAGGCAGTGATCTCGGCCAGCGCCGCGGTGTGCCGTTCGCTGTGCTGGCGGAGGTCGAGGCTCGCCAGGTGCAGGCCGAAAACATCCACCTGCTGTATCAGTCGATCCACCGAGCGGGCCGCGAGACTGGCCTTGTCGATGCGCAGACTGTCTCTGACCAGGCGCAGATCCTCGCGCAGCTCGGCGGCATCGCGGTACTCGCCCTCGGCTGGCGTTGTGGCCACTTTTAGCGCGGCAATGATCGGCAAAGCGGGGCGGATCGAGATCAGCTGGTTCGCCTTCTCAATGCGCAGCGCGCCGTCCAGGTCCGCGTTACGCTTCAGCGTGTTCTCAAGCCGCCGGTAGACGAAGGAAAGCTTCTGCCGGTAGGGCTCCTCGGGATTGCGCTCGATCACCTCCGCGGCGGTGCGCGGCATTTCACGTTTGTCCCGCTCGATCGAGGCCACGAGATCCGCGCCGGGTGGAGCGTATCGCACCGATTCACTCAGGCGGCGCGACAGGTCGGCGACGGCGACCAGGTATTTCCTGATGGTCAGTCGCTGCTGCAGCCGCAGCGTTTCCCAGGTGATTTCCGGCGTGACGTTAGGGTTGCCGTCGCGATCACCGCCGACCCACGAGCCGAAGCGCAGCGGCACGGCGCCGTCGCGCAGCCGGACACCCGGGAATGTCCTGTCGAGCCGGGCGGCGAGTTCGTCGAGCAGCGCCGGGACCGAGTCGAACAGGGTTGTGTCGAAGTAGTAGAGCGCGTTGTTGACCTCGTCCAGGACCTGCAGCGGCGTGTGACGGATCTCGTCAGTCAGCCAGATGGCTTCGACCTCGGTGGCGAGATCCCGCAGGATCTCCTCGCGGCGGCGGGGCGGGAGTGCGGCGTCGTCGGCCGCGGTCAGCAAGTCGGCAATCCGGCGATGCTTTTCCAGCAGGGTGCGGCGAGCGGCTTCGGTCGGGTGCGCGGTCATCACGGGGACAATGTCGAGGCCGTTGATGACGGACTGCATCTTCCGGCGCAGGCTGGCTGTGCGGGGCTGGC
This sequence comes from Gammaproteobacteria bacterium, assembly GCA_032122615.1. GTDB lineage: Bacteria > Pseudomonadota > Gammaproteobacteria > Steroidobacterales > SHZI01. Next base: position 20,656 of record JAQBGF010000121.1, read on the forward strand.
GGTTGTCGGCCCTGATCTGTTGCAGCGTCTGTGCGATGGAGCCGCGCTGTGGGCTGTCCGGCGTGTGCAGTTCGTAATAGCGCTTGCGGCGCATGCGGTGGTGCTGTTCGGCGATGTTGACCAGCTGGAAGTACACCGAGAACGCGCGAATAACGCCGATGGCATCGTCAGTGCGCAGGCCGTGCAGGAGCCGCTTTAAGCGGCGTTCGGTGGCGGGCGAGGGCTTCGCGCGCATCTGTTTGCACAGCGCGCGCACCTGCTCCTCGGTGTCGAAAAGTTTGGTGCCGCCGAGGCGTTTCAACGTCCTGCCCAGCAGATCGCCGAGCAGGCGAATATCGTTGCGGAGCGGCAGGTTTGAGTCTGTTTTACGGGTTGGCACGTGATGACTCCTGATTCAGGCACTCGCGGGCTACGGCCTCACGGAGAATCTCCGCGAGCCGCGAAAGAATGCACTGTTACGTCGATCAAACCAATGATTGAATAGCCCCAAGCTGAAAACCACCCTCTGGAGGGTCCTATGAAGAAGATCTTGAGCACGCACTGCGTCCGCGAGTCGCACTGGGTCGGCGACGGCTTCCCGGTCCGGACGATCTTCAGTTACCACGATCTGGGCCGCGAACTGAGCCCTTTTTTGATGCTCGACCATGCCGGTCCCACGAGTTTCGAGCCGAGCGACACCCAGCGTGGCGTCGGCTGGCACCCGCACCGGGGTTTTGAAACCGTCACCGTCGTCATTGAGGGGGAGGTGGAGCACGAAGACAGCGCCGGCAACTCAGGCCGCATCGGCCCCGGTGACGTGCAATGGATGACGGCCGGTTCCGGTGTGCTGCACAAGGAACTGCACGGCCGCGACTACGCGCGGCGCGGCGGTCGGTTCGAGATGCTGCAGTTCTGGGTCAACCTCCCGGCGAAGAAAAAGATGACGGCGCCGCGTTATCAGACGGTGCTGGCCGCAGATATTCCGGTCGTCACCCTGCCTGACGACGCGGGCGAAGTGCGGGTTATTGCCGGCGATTTTCGCAACGCGCGTGGTCCGGCGCAGACGGTAACGCCGCTTAATCTCCTTGAGGTGCGCTTGCGTGCCGGCCGTCGCCTGCCGCTCGATTTGCACGACAGCCACACGGCAGGACTGTTTGTGACGAAGGGGGAGATTCTCGTGAACGACCAGGAGACTGTGTCGAGTGGGGCTCTGGTGGTGCTCGATCGCGAGGGTGAAAACGCGCTGCTTGGCGTGGACATGGATGCCACGCTGTTCGTAATGAGCGGACTCCCGCTCGACGAACCCATCAGCGGTTACGGCCCCTTCGTGATGAACACGGCTGAAGAGATACGGCAAGCCATCGAGGACATGCGGAACGGGCGCCTCGGTGCTATTCCGGCAGCGACGGTGTAAAGGAGCGAAGGCCCGGCCAGGGCTGAGGCGGATATTGCCACTTGTTGCGAAAAAGTGACGTTTGCGGCGTAGGGAGATGTTTGCAGATTTACCGATATTCGGCGAAGTTACCGGCTTTTTCTTTGTTTAACAGGTTCGTTCTCCGCAGGTTGTCGCGCCGCAGAAGGCCGTGTGTTAAGGTAAATACACTTTCGGGCTTGGACCTAATCCAGGGCCAGCCTCCCGGCTGGCCAGTCCGGTCGTAGCTGACTGCAACGTCAATCGCAGCTGCCATCACTCTTCAGGGGGACACATGAATACATCCATTAAACGCCGTGCCGGGCTTTTCCTGGCGCTATTCGTCGCAGGCCTGACCGGCGCGCCGGCCTGGGCCGCCGAAGAGATCATGGTGGAGATCGTCACGATCGGCACCCGTACCGCAGGACGCACGGTCGATGAGTCGCCGGTACCCGTAGATTTGCTCAGCAGCGAGGCGCTGACGAAAACCGGCCAGACCGAGGTCGGGCGGATGCTGCAGTCGCTCGCACCATCGTTCAATTTTTCCAGTTCGACCATCAGCGACGGCACGGACTCGCTGCGACCGGCCACGTTGCGCGGGCTCGGCCCCGACCAGACGCTGGTGCTGGTGAACGGCAAGCGCCGGCACGGCAGCGCGCTGGTGCACGTCAACACGTCGGTCGGTCGCGGCACAGCCGGCACGGACCTGAACGCGATCCCGGCGAGTTCCATCAAGCGTATCGAGATCCTGCGCGACGGCGCGGCGGCCCAGTACGGCTCTGACGCCATCGCCGGCGTGATCAATATCGTCCTGAAGGACAACAGCGAGGGCGGCCAGATCTCAACCTCCTACGGCCAGTACTCCAAGGGGGACGGCGAGACCTTCGTAGCCAGCCTGAACCAGGGCCTTGAGATCGGCGACGGCGGCTCCCTGAACCTCGACGTCGAATACCGGAATCGCGGGCGTACGAACCGCGCCGGCCTCACGGGCACCTGTCAGTACGTCGGCAGCTGCTCCGATATCGGCGGCGGCGTGATGCAAACCACCGATGCCCGCGAGATCATCTTCAACCGGCAGAACTTCCGCATCGGCGACGCGGAGTCGGACCAGTTTGCAGCGGTGGCCAACTTCGGCATCGATGTGACGGACGACGTCGAGCTGTACGCGTTTTCCACGTACTCGGATACCGACAGCACGTCGGGTGGCTTTTAT
>JAQBGF010000122.1:0-5744 GCA_032122615.1 Gammaproteobacteria bacterium
CTGAAGGGGACGATGTTCATAGCGGTCTCCGCGACAGCTGCTCAGGGCGGGTCGAAGCGCAGCCCTGGCGCCATCTAAGTCCGCGCACTTCGGCGATGTGAGTGCCCGCTAAACCGCGAGTCTTTTTGAAAGCGCTTGCAAAGTTTAGCGGGCTGCCGGCGGCGTTGTCAATCGCGTTTGCCATGGCCGGGCGCTAAGATTGTTGTGCGTTGCGTTCTCTGCGCTGCAATCGAAGGCCTGCAACAAGCGCAAGCAAGGAGTAACGCGCGCGCCATTGCAGACCGTGGGGAAGAGAATGAAGAAGAAAACGACGAGTCGATCGAGCCGCAAGCGCCGCGTGACGGCAGCTTCGCAAGTGCTTGCCGTGACCCTCGAGATGGTGGCAACCGAGGCCGGCGTGTCACCGAGCACGGTTTCTCGCATCTTAAACGGCACGGCCAGGGTCCGCGAGTCGAAGGTGCGCGCCGTAAATGCCGCCGTCGCCAAGCTGCAGTTCAGGCCGAACCCGGTCGCGCGCTCGCTGGCGGGGGGCAAGTCCATGAGCGTCGGCGTGGTGATTCAGGCCATCGAAAGTCCCTTCTACGCGGAGACGCTGGCGACCATGGAGAAAGCCCTGTTCCGCGCCGGCTATTCCGTGCTGTTCGTGAGCGGTCACTGGCGGGAGGATGACGAGCGCCGGTGCATCGAGCACCTGCTCTCCCGGCGGGTGGACGGCATTATCCTGATGACGAGCTGCCTGCCGGAGCAGGAGCTGATTCAACTGTCGCGAAGCGCGCCGCTGGTGCTCACGGGGCGTCACGTCGCCAGTGACCGCATCTGCTCGCTCGACGTTGATAATTCCCCGGGCGCGCGCCTCGCCGCGGAGTACCTGATCGGGCAAGGGCACCAGCGGATCGCGTTCATTGCCGGACCGGTGGAACATCCCGACTCGACGCAACGGCTCGACGGCTACAAGGCGGCCCTGGCCGGCAGCCATATCCCGTTCAGCAGGAAACTGGTCGTGGCGGGCGACTATACGGATGCCGGCGGCTACGCGGCGATGAACCGGCTGCTCGATACCGGGGAAAGCTTTACCGCGGTGTTCGCCGCGAACGACCAGTCAGCGTGCGGGGCGATGCTGGCGTTGCACCGCCGCGGTCTGGAGGTGCCGCGAGACATCTCCGTCGTCGGCTTCGACGACTTGCCCTCCTCGTCATTTACGATCCCACCCCTCACGACCGTCCATCGGTCCATCAACGAAATCGCCGTGACCACTGCCGAGGCCATGGTTGAACTCATCGAGGGTAGGACGCCCGCCCCCAGAGCGACCCCGGCGACCCTCGCTATTCGCGAGTCGACGGCCCGGCGGCGCGACTGAGCTGCCGTCAGCGCCTCGCGCTGCCTCCCTGCAGCAATGACCCGTGCGGCGATCTGCTCGCCACGCGCGGCCAGCGCTGTGCTAAGTTTCCTTGAAAGCGCTTTCTGAATTTGCTGCATTCGCGGTAAAGTGAAACTGGCGAACGCCTGGCGCCGAGACTGTTGCCCGACGAGGGACGGGACCAAAGACTGTGAATTCTGATGATGATTTATTGGACGAGGCGATCCGCCTCGAGCCCGCCGCACTCGCCCGGCGATTCCCCAGGGAGTTCGTCTGGGGTGTAGCGACGAGCGCCTACCAGATCGAGGGGGCCGCCCACGCGGACGGGCGCGGCGTCTCGATCTGGGACGAATTTTGCCGTCGCACCGGCGCGATTAAGGACGGCAGCAACGGCGATCGTGCCTGCGACCATTACAACCGGGCCGAGGAAGACATCGCTCTTATGGCGAATCTCAACGTGACAGGCTACCGGTTTTCGATCGCCTGGCCGCGTGTGCAGCCGCGCGGCGCGGGTCCGTGGAACGAGACAGCTTTCTCCTTCTACGACCGCCTGATCGACTCCCTCCTCGGCCGGGGCATCGCTCCGCACGTCACGCTCTACCACTGGGACTTGCCCCAGGCGCTGCAGGAGCGGGGCGGCTGGGTGAGCCGCGATACGGTGAACCGTTTCGTCGACTATGCGGCGGAAGTCGCGCGCCGTTTTGGCAGCCGCGTGGCATCGATCGCCACGCACAACGAGCCCTGGGTCGTCGCGGTGCTGGGTCACGAGACGGGAATCTTCGCGCCCGGCGTGAAGAGCCAGAAGGCGGCGATGCAGGTCTCGCACCACCTGTTGCTCAGCCACGGCCTCGCGCTACAGGCGCTGCACGCCCAGGGCTGCACGGCGCCACTCGGCATCGTGCTCAATCAGTCGCCATGCCATCCGGCGACCGACTCTGCCGAGGACCGGGCCAGGGCTCGTCTCGACGACGGACTTACAATCCGCTGGTACATGGATGCCTTGTTCGCCGGGCGGTACCCGCAGGATGTACTGTCATTCCTTGGCGAGGACGCGCCGCAGGTCGCGGATGGCGATCTCGAGACCATTCGCCAGCCACTGGACTTTCTCGGCATCAATTACTACACGAGGAACGTCTCGGGCACCGGGGCGCCGAGGGAGCCGATACAACCCGACAGGGAAGTGACTGACATGGGCTGGGAGGTCTTCCCCGCAGGACTCCCCGAACTGCTCGTGCGCTTGCGCGCCGACTACCCGCTGCCACCCGTGTACATCACTGAAAACGGCGCCGCCTACAAGGATCAGCTGATCGACGGACGCATCGCCGATGTCAATCGTATCCGCTACCTGGCTGCACACATCGCCGCACTCGCCACTGCCATCGACGCGGGGGTCGACGTGCGCGGCTACTTCCTCTGGAGCCTGCTCGATAACTTCGAGTGGGTGGACGGTTACACAAAGCGCTTCGGGATCTTCTACGTCGACTACGCGACCGGGCGACGCATTCCCAAGGAAAGCGCGGCCTGGTATCGCACTCTCTGTTCGGTAGCCAGGGCGCGCGAGCCGCAGTCCACGCGCGCAGCCGTGGGCGACTGACGGCAATAGCGGCCTGCTGCTCAGGAACTGGCGACCGCCCGAGTGCCGCGACCGCCCGGGTCCAGCGTCGCACTGCCACGCAGCTCCTCGTACAGCAACAGGGTGCGACGTGCCGCCTCGTGCCAGGAAAAGTCCTGGGCCATTGCTCTGCGCATCAGCGATCGCCAGCGCTCTGGCTGCCGGTAATAGCGCACCGCGCGCTGCATGGTTCCAGCGAGCTCTGCCCCGCTGGCAACGTCGAAACAAAAACCCGTGCCCACCTGTGTCGGCCCGTTCTCCTCGCCGGCATCGATCACGGTGTCCGCGAGACCTCCGGTGCGGCGAACGACTGGCAGCGTGCCGTAGCGCAGGCCATACAATTGCGTCAACCCGCACGGCTCGAAACGGGAAGGCACGAGCACAGCATCACTGCCGGCAATCAGTCGATGGGCGAGCGCTTCGTCGTAGCCGATACGCACAGCCACCCGCAGAGGCTGTGCCTGTGCCGCGGCGATCAGCGCCGCCTCGAGGCCCGGGTCTCCCGCGCCCAGCACGGCAACTTGTGCGCCGCTGTCGAGTACCGCCGGCAGCGCCTCGAGCACGAGGTCCAGCCCCTTTTGATGAGTGAACCGGCTCACCAGGGCAAACAGCGGGCCATCGGCGCTCTTCGCGAGACCCAGTTCCGCCTGCAAAGCCCGCTTGCAGCGGCCCTTGCCGGACAGGCCGTGCGCGGAAAATCGTGCCGGCAGGTTAACGTCGGTTTGCGGGTTCCACAGCGCCGGGTCGACGCCATTTAAGATGCCGCGGACGGCGGACCCACGCTGGCGAATCAGGCCGTCCATGCCGCAGCCAAACTCACGGGTCGCGATCTCCGCCGCATAGGTCGGGCTGACGGTGGTGATCCGGTCCGCATAAACGAGGCCGGCCTTGAGGAAGGAGATCTGGTCGTGAAACTCCAGGCCGTCGGGCTGCAGCGCCTCGCGCGGCAGGCCCAGGGTGGCGAAATCCGCCTCGGGGAACAGGCCCTGGAAGGCGAGATTATGGATCGTGAACACCGTCGAGGCCTGCCCGCCGGGATGCGCCCGGATGTAGGCGCAGGCGAGGCCCGCGTGCCAGTCGTGCGCGTGCACGATGTCCGGGGTCCATTGCGGATCGAGTTCGCCGGCGGCGACGTGAGCCGCCGTCCAGCCGAGTAGTGCGAAGCGTTGCAGGTTATCGCGCCACTCGGTGCCGTCTTCGTCCTGGTAGGGACCGCCGCCGCGCCGGTACAAAAACGGCGCGTCGATCACGTAGACCGGCACGCGCTGCGAAACGACCCGCCCGCGGCACAGCGTGACCCGTCCGGCGCCGAACAACGGGCCGAGGGTGCACACGTCCCGGCGCTGTTGCAGGGCGTCGCTGATCGGCGGCAGTCCGGGCAGCAGCAGCCGCACGTCGGCCCCCAGGTCGGCCAGGGCCTGGGGCAACGCGCCGACGACGTCGGCCAGGCCGCCGGTCTTGACCAGCGGGTGGCATTCGGCCGCCACGTGCAGCACGCGTATCGGCCCGGGTACTCGATCAAGCATTGAGGCAAGCGAGCATCGCGGCAGTTACCAGCGTGATGCCGCTGTCGGTCCGGAAGAAGCGCAGCGCATCCGCCTTTTCATCTTCGCCGATCACCATGCCTTCCGGAATCGAGCAGCCGCGATCGACGATCACGCGACGCAGTCGCGCGTGGCGTCCGACCTCAACTCCGGGCAACAGCACGGACCATTCGACGCTGGCGTAGGAATGCACGCGCACCCGCCAGAACAACACCGAACGCAGCACGGAGCCCGAAATGATGCTGCCGCTGGAGACCAGCGATTCCAGGGCCATGCCGCGGCGGCCCTCCTCGTTGTGCACGAACTTGGCCGGCGCCAGCTGCCCCTGGTGGGTCCAGATTGGCCAGTGCGTGTCGTACATATCGAGCAGCGGTTCGGTCGCCGTGAGGTCGATGTTGGCATCCCAGTACGAGTCGACCGTGCCCACGTCGCGCCAGTACGGAGCAGTGCCCGGTGCGCTGCCGACACAGCTCATTGCGAACGGATGCGCCGCCGCGTTGCCGGTGCGCACCGCGCGCGGGATGATGTCCCTGCCGAAGTCATGGTTCGAGGACGGGTCGGCCATGTCGCGCGCCAGTTCGGCATACAGGTAGGGTGCATTGAAGATGTAGATCCCCATGCTCACCAGCGACCGGTCGGTGCTGCCCGGGACGCACGGCGGGTTGGCGGGCTTCTCGACGAAGTCGCTGATGTGCCACTGCTCGTCTACTGCCATCACGCCGAATGCACGGGCTTCCTCGCGGGGCACCTCGATGCAGGCGACCGTGCATTCGCGGCCCTTGTCGACATGGTCGGCCAGCATGATCGCGTAGTTCATCTTGTAAACATGGTCGCCGCCGAGCACGACCGCGTAATCGGCACCGTAACTTTCGAGAATGTCCTGATTCTGCAAGACGGCATCGGCTGTACCGCGGTACCAGTGCTCCTCATTCACGCGCTGCTGGGCGGGCATCAGGTCGATGAACTCGTTCGCCTCGCTCTTCAGGAAGGACCAGCCGCGCTGCACGTGGCGCAACAGGCTGTGGCTCTTGTACTGGGTGATCACGCCGATCCGACGGATGCCCGAGTTCAGGCAGTTAGACAGCGCGAAATCAATAATCCGGAACTTGCCGCCAAAGTAGACCGCCGGCTTGGCACGCCGATCGGTCAGGTGGTGCAGCCGGCCGCCACGCCCACCGGCGAGCACGAGCGCGATGGCCCGCTTCGGGAGGTCGAGGCGTTGCGCGAGGTC
>JAQBGF010000123.1:0-5871 GCA_032122615.1 Gammaproteobacteria bacterium
TGTTCCTGTGCGGTTCCGGGACCCACCCGGGTGGCGGGGTGACCGGGGCGCCGGGCCACAACGCCGCCCGGGAGATCCTGCGGGGCTGACTGGCGCGTCTTGCCGGCCATCAGCCGGATTCCTGCTTTTGCGCCCTTGACGCCCGCTGAAGGCGGCAGGGATACTGCTGCCATGCGAATGTTCCCCGATGCACGAGGCTGGTGGTGGCGGTCCTTCGACCTCTCCGCAAGGAGGGGCTTGGCGTAGCCCGTCCCCGAAACTTTCGAGCACGAGCACCCCAGGACCCATCCTCGCGGAAGCGAAGATGGGTTTTTTTTAGGGCCAGCCATTAGTTATGCAACCACCGTTTGATATCAGTGCCGACCTGGACACGCCGGTATCCACGTACCTGAAGCTGGCTCCGCTGCGTCCGCGCTACTTGCTGGAGAGCGTCGAGGGCGGCGCCCACCTGGCTCGCTATTCCTTCCTTGGTTTTGGCAAAACGGTGGAGTTTCGGCTGGACAGCGCCGGTATGCGGGTGGCTGGCGAGCAGCGCGCCCGACCTGCCGGCCGCGAGGAACTGCTGGCGGCGCTTCGGGCGACTCTGGCGAAAGCCCCGCGGCTGTCTCCGGTCATACCCGACCTGCCGTTCGCGGGCGGCCTGGTCGGCGTGGCGGGCTATGACCTGGTCCGGTACTTCGAGCGGCTCCCGAACGCGCCCGAGCACCCGAACAACCCCGTCGCGCCCGAGGCAGCCTACGTCGCTGCCGAATCGCTACTGGTCTTCGATCACCTGACGCGCCGGATCGCCCTCCTGCACACGGGTGACGAGCAGGCACGCAAGCGCTTGCGTGTACAAGTCATCGAATTGTTACGCGGCGCGTTGCCGCCCTCGCCGCCGAAGGGCAGCCAGGTGGCGGCGGCCCAAAGCCTGAGCGGTGACGAGTACATGCGGGCTGTTGCTGCCAGCAAGGCCTTCATCGCCAGTGGCGACGTTTACCAGCTGGTGCTGTCGGTGCAGTTCACAGGTACTCACACGCTCTCGCCGTTCGAGACCTACCGCGCCCTGCGCCTGCTCAATCCCTCGCCGTACATGTTTTTCGTCGACCTGGGTGACATCCAGGTGGCCGGGTCATCGCCGGAGGCACTGGTCAAGCTGCGACGGGGCCACGCTTCGCTCCGGCCGATCGCCGGCACGCGGCCGCGGGGCGCAACGCCGGAGCAGGACCTCTGCCATGAGCAGTCGCTGCTCGCCGACGAAAAGGAAAACGCCGAGCACGTGATGCTGGTCGATCTCGCCCGCAACGATCTCGGCCGCGTGGCTACGGCGGGCTCCGTTCATGTAGACCCCTACCGCTGCATCGAGCGCTACAGCCACGTTATGCATATCGTCAGCGGCGTGCAGGGCGAACTTGCCGCCGGCAAGGATGCCTTCGACCTGTTTGCCGCGGCTTTCCCCGCCGGCACGCTGGTGGGTGCGCCGAAGGTGCGGGCCATGGAACTCATCGACGAAATGGAGCCGGTGCGGCGCGGCTTGTACGCCGGCACGGTGGGCTATTTTGGCAGCAATGGCGATATGGACCAGGCCATCGCGATACGCACGCTGATCTTCCGCGGCGATACCTACAGCTACCAGGCGGGCGCCGGTATCGTTGCCGACAGCGTGCCGGAAACCGAGTACAACGAAGTGCTGGCCAAGAGCGCGATCCTGCGTTCGGCCCTGGCCATCGCGGAGGAAGGGTTGTGAGTGCCCAGGCAGCAGGTCAGCAGCTGAAGCTGTTGCTGATCGATAACTACGATTCCTTCACCTATAACCTCGTGCAGGCGTTCATGGTGCTTGGCGCCGACGTGCAGGTGTACCGGAATGACGAGATCAGCGTGGAGCAGGCGCTCGCGTTCTTGCCGAGCCATCTGTGCATCTCGCCGGGGCCGGGCCGCCCCGACGGTGCGGGGCTGTCGCTCTCGATGCTGGCGGCGTTCGAACGCCGGGTTCCGATCCTCGGCGTGTGCCTGGGCCACCAGTCCCTGGTTCAGCACTTCGGTGGACGGATCGTGTCGGCCGACCGGCTCATGCACGGCAAGACCTCAATGATCGAGCACGACGGCAAGACCATCTTCGAGGGCCTGACCCAGCCTTTCCAGGCAGGCCGCTACCACTCACTGGCGGCCGAACCGGCCAGCCTCCCGGCCGTCCTTGAAGTCACGGCTCGCAGCGAGCGGGGCGAGATCATGGGTGTGCGGCACCGGGAACTCCCGCTTGAAGGCGTGCAGTTCCATCCGGAAAGCGTATTAACGCCCGAGGGCAACCGGCTGCTCGGCAACTTCCTCGCATTGCGGTCGGCAGGAAAGTAGTTGTCATGGCCACCCTGACGGCCATCCTTGAGCAGCTGCTGGCGCGGATCGATCTGTGCGAGGCCGACGCGGCGGCGCTGATGCGCGCGCTGACGGACGAAAGCCTGCCGCCCGCCATGGCGGCGGCGTTGCTCGTGGCGCTGCGGTCCAAGGGCGAAACCGCGGCGGAGGTTCGTGGCTTTGCCACGGCCATGCGCGCGCTGGCCCGCCGCTTCGAACTGCCGCCGGGCCTGCCCGCGGCCGACATCGTTGGCACGGGCGGCGACAGTTCCGGAAGCCTGAACCTGTCCACGGGTTCGGCGCTGGTCGCGGCGGCCTGCGGCCTGCCGATCGTCAAGCACGGCAATCGTTCCGTCTCGTCGAAGTCGGGCAGCGCAGACGTGCTGGAGGCTCTCGGCCTGACATTGCCGGCCGACCCGGCGGCGGCGCGTGCCCAGCTCGATGCCACAAATTTCACCTTTCTGTTTGCCCCGAACTTTCACCCGGCAATGAAGGCCATTGCGCCGGTGCGCCGCGCCCTCGGTGTGCGCACGGTATTCAACATCCTGGGCCCGCTCACCAATCCGGCCGCGCCCCCGTTCTCGCTGATTGGGGCGTTTGACATCGTCACCGCGAAACTCATGGCCGATACGCTGGCCGGCATGCCGATTGAACGCTGCTTCGTCGTGCACGGCGAGCCGGGCTGGGATGAGGCCACGCCCGTCGGTCCGTTTACGGTGTTCGATGTGCGGCCCGGTGCCGTGCGCCGGCACAAGCGCAACCCGGCCGATTACGGCATCCCGGCCTGCACGCCGGCGGATCTTGCCGGCGGCGACGCCGCGGCAAACGCCCGCGACATCGAAGCGGTGCTGAATGGCCGCGACACGGGCCCGCACCGCGACGCGCTGATCCTCGGTGCCGGCCTTGCCCTCGAACTCACCGGCCGGGTACGCGGACTTCGCCGCGGCATCGAACTGGCCCGCAAGACCCTCGCCAGCGGTGGTGGCGCGGTGTTACTGGCGCGACTCCGGAATTGCAATATATGAATCGCGAGTCTCCGAACTTCCTCGCCCGGATGGCGGCTACGAGCCGGGTGCGCGCCGAAGCGGCGGAACGGCGCCGGCCGGCAGAGCCGCTGGCACGGCGCGTGCGTAGCCTGCCGCTTCCGCCGCCGCTGCACCTCTCGCCACAGGGCTTCGACATCATTGCCGAGGTGAAGCGCCGCTCACCGTCAGCCGGTACCCTCGCGTCCAGCACACTGAAGATCGCCACACAGGCCCGCAACTACGTGCAGGGCGGCGCCGCGGCCCTGTCGGTGCTTACGGAGCCGGCCGAATTCGCCGGTGATCTCGCGCACCTGAAGGAAGCGGCGGCCGCCTGCGCACCTGTGCCAGCCATGCGCAAGGACTTCCTGGTAGCGCCTTACCAGTTGCTCGAAGCACGGGCTGCGGGCGCTGGCGGCGTGCTGCTGATTGCAGCCATGCTCGGTGACTTCGAATTGCGCGAGATGTTGCGCGCCGCGCACCAGCTCGGGCTCTTTGCGTTGCTTGAGGTCTTCGATCTTCCCGATCTGCGGCGGGCAGCGGGCCACATCGCTGCTACGGGTCCGGCTGTTGAAGACGGGCGTTGTCGCACGTTGCTCGGCGTGAACTGCCGCGACCTGCGTACGCTGCAGGTAGATTTCGGGCGCTTCGCCGAGCTGGCGCCGCACTTGCCGTCCGGCGTGCCCTGCGTGGCTGAAAGTGGCGTCGAGTCCGTTGGCCAGGCCGCACGTGTGGCGGGCCTCGGCTACGACGTCGCCCTCGTCGGCAGCGCACTGATGCGTGCACCCGACCCGGGCAGGCTGGCGGGCGAGTTGCTGGCGGCGGGTCGGGCATCGGCTTTCGAATCGCGTCGCAGGTAGCGAAAGTAGCATGCGGATTTTCGTCAAGATCTGTGGTCTGTCGACGCCGCGCGCCGTCGCTGCCGCCATCACGGCGGGCGCGGACGCGATCGGCTTTGTGTTCGCCCCGTCGCCCCGGCAGGTCACACCGGAGCGCGCGCGTGAGCTGTGCAGCGAGGTGTCACCCGTCATCGTCCGGGTGGCCGTGATGAGCCACCCGGCGGCGGCGCAGTGGCGCGCCGTGGCAGAAAACTTCCAGCCGGACTGGCTGCAGACCGAGGCCGCTGACTACGCAGGTCTCGACGTGCTGCCGCACATCGGCCGGCTGCCGGTGTATCGCGACGTGCCGGCGCTGGACATAACCGCTATCCCGACAGACGAGATGGTGCTGTTCGAGGCCGCGGCCAGCGGCCGGGGCGAGCGCGCAGACTGGCAACGGGCGGCACAGCTCGCGCCGGGCCGGCAACTGGTGCTGGCCGGTGGATTGACGCCGGAGAACGTCGGCGAAGCGATCGCCACGGTGCGGCCCTTTGGTGTTGATGTGAGCAGCGGTGTGGAATCAAAACGCGGTGTAAAGGATGTGGGCCTGATAACGGCGTTCATCGACGCCGTGCGGGCAGCGGAGCTACAACATGCAATCTGAAGAACTTACACCCGCGGAACGTGCCGGGCTGCTGCAACGCCTGGTGAACGGTGAACTGCCCGACGCCCGCGGCCGCTTCGGTCCCTTCGGCGGCTGCTACGCTCCGGAGACCCTGGTGACGGCGCTGGGGCGGTTGGCCGACGGGATGCACCGGTACCTGGGCGACCCGGAATTCCAGGCGGAACTCGGGCGGGAATTGCGGGAGTGGGTCGGCCGGCCGACGGCGCTCAGCCACGCGCCGACGCTCAGCAGGCACTGGGGCGTGGACGTTTTCCTCAAGCGCGAGGACCTCGCCCACACGGGCGCTCACAAGATCAACAACGCGCTCGGCCAGGCGCTGCTAGCGAAACGCCTGGGTGCAAAGCGCGTCATCGCCGAGACGGGCGCCGGGCAGCATGGCGTGGCGACGGCCGCGGCCTGTGCGCGCGTTGGCATGCCGTGCATCGTCTACATGGGTGCCGTGGACGTGCGACGGCAGGCGCCAAACGTCGAGCGCATGGTGCAGCTCGGTGCCGAAGTCGTGCCGGTAAGAAGCGGCGACCGGACCCTGCGCGCGGCGATCGACGAGGCCTTCCGCGACTGGGTGTCGGATCCTGACGGTAGCTACTACCTGCTGGGTTCCGCGGTCGGTCCCCACCCCTACCCGCTGCTGGTTCGCGAACTGCAGTCTGTGATTGGCCGCGAGGCTCGTGCGCAATTCATAGAACGTACCGGTGGCTTGCCGGACGCTGCCTTTGCCTGTGTCGGCGGTGGCTCGAACGCCATTGGCCTGTTTCACCCGCTGGTGGGTGACGCGTCGATCGAACTCGTTGGCGTCGAGGCGGGCGGCCGCAGCGCGAAACTCGGTGACAACGCTGCGACCCTGGCCACGGGTCGCCCCGGCGTTCTCCACGGCACGTATTCGATGCTGCTGCAGGATGATGACGGGCAGGTGCAGGAAACCCACTCGATTTCCGCCGGTCTCGACTACCCGGGCGTCGGCCCCGAGCACGCGCTGTTGCGCGCGATCGGGCGCGTGACCTACGTCAGCGCCACC
>JAQBGF010000124.1:0-9725 GCA_032122615.1 Gammaproteobacteria bacterium
CCATCAAGCAGCTGCGCCTGGCAAGCTGGGAGGACACCGTTCGTTATGTGCCGGCCGTGCCGGTGGTGCCGTTGAGCCTGTGGCTGGTCTTCGGGGCTTTCATGCTGACCGGTCTTGGTCTGTGGCGCCGGGAGCGCTGGCGGTGGCTCGCGCTCCCGCTGGTCGTTGCGCTAGTCCTCCTCGCGCTGCCGGTGGCGGTCGTGGGTCCCATCCCCGCTTACCTCGGCAAGGTGCTTGGTTTCGTCGGAATGGCAGGGACCGCGGTACATTACGGGTATCGATTTACCATAAGGCCGGACAATTCCATTCTAAAGACATTCTAATAGCAATATCTATTCTGTAGAATGCAAGCATGCTTAAGTCTCAGGTTGTCAACGCATCAGGCCCTGCCGGCCTGCGCGCGCGCGTGCTCACGCAGGCCGTGGCTGAAACCGCGCGGCGCCTGAAGCTCAAGACCACCGAGCTCACCGCCATCATCGGGGTCAGCCAGCCGACGGCCTCCCGCCTGCTAAACGGCAAGTTCGAGTTGGCGGAAGGTGGCAAATCCTGGGAACTCGGGGCCCACCTGGTGCGCCTTTATCGGTCGCTGTCGTCGATGGTGGGCGGCAATGACGAGTTGGCCTGCGTCTGGCTACGGTCGGCAAACCAGGCCTTCGGCGGACGGGTCCCGGTCGATGAGATCCGGAGCGTGGAGGGACTGGTACATGCCTGCGACTACCTGGACGCCCACCGCGCTCGCGTCTGAGAGTTTTGCCTGGCAGGGCAGCGGCTGGCGCGCCGTTGAAGCCCAGCACCAGGTGGCAAGCATGCTCCTTGTTCGCGGTAACCTGCCGGACCAGGCGGTGCTGGAAACCATTCTTGACGAGGCCAAGCCGCCAATTCCTGCCGAACTCGACGGCCTGCACTGGCTCCTGGCCACGCCATTTCGCTATCGCACGCTCGCGGCCGGGTCGCGCTTCCGGCGCGCCCACGATCCCGGTGTGCTGTACGGCGCCGAAGACCGGCAGACGGCGTGCGCCGAGGCGGGTTACTGGCGGCTCCGTTTTTGGCTGGACAGCGAGGGTCTGGCAGCCCGCCCGGCATCAATGGAGCTCACGCTGTTCGAGTTTCACGGGGTCAGCCCCCGAACCCTGGATCTCACGCGCCAGCCGCTATCTGCCGACCGGGCCTTGTGGACAGACCCGGATGATTACGGGGCGACGCAGGCGCTGGCCGAGCAAGCACGTGCGGTGGCGATTGGCCTGCTACGCTACGATTCAGCGCGTCGCCCGACCGGTATCTGTCTCGCCGTACTCCGCCCGGCTGTTTTTCGGGCAGTACCCGAACCGTACCGGCACCAACAGCAGACCTGGCACCTCTGGCTGTCCCCGCCCCACGACGTGGTGTGGCAACGCCACCTCGACAGGGAGAGCTTCAGCTTTCGCTTCTGAACCCGATGAGGACAACGATCATGGCACTTCGTAACACTCCGTTCCTGGCATTGGCGTTGGTGCTCATCGGCTGCGCAGGCGGCCCCCAACTGGATCCGGCCAGGTCGGCCGACATGGCCGACGCTGCCACACGAGCGGCCACGACCCCGGGTGCGGAACTCCGGTCCGAAGATGCCGTGAAGCGCCCGGGTGCGAGGTCGGCTCCGGCGGATCCGGTGGAGAAAGCAGTGTTCTCGGCCCTCGCCAATCCAGCACGACCAGCTGCCGATCGGGTCCGGGACAAGCCGCGTCAGAGTGCCGCCGTACTCCGGTTCTTCCGCATAGCCCCGGGGATGACCGTTCTCGATCTCTACTCGGGTGGCGGGTATTACACGGAGCTCTTGTCTTACATCGTCGGTACCACCGGGAAGGTTGTGGCCCACAACAACACGCCGTACCTCGCCTTCGCCAAGGAAGATATCGCGGGGCGCTACACGGCTGACAGGTTGCCGAATGTCGAGCGCCTGTTGGGCGAGAACAACGAACTCATTCTGCCTGCAGCGCGCTTCGACGCCGTGCTGATGACCAACGTCTATCACGACATCTACTACGTCGACGACAAGGCCGGCTGGCCCCGTATCGACGGGCCGAAGCTGCTGGCTGTGCTTTTTCAGAGCCTGAAACCAGGTGGCGTGATCGGTGTGGTCGATCACGCGGCATTGCCTGGCGCGCCGCCGGAAACCGGAGGAACACTGCACCGTATCGATCCCGCCCTGTTGAAGCACGACTTCGTGGAAGCGGGTTTCATGCTGGATGGCGAGAGCGACGCGCTGATCAATCCCACGGACGACCGGACCAAATCGGCGTTTGATCCGTCTGTGCAGGGGCGCACGAACCAGTTTGTGTTGCGGTTTCGGAAACCCCTGTAGGAGCGGCTTCAGCCGCGACTCCGGCCTGCAACTCACTCGGTAGCCCGCGGCCTCCCGCCGGGAAATCCTGTCCGGCTACCGCTCTGAATAGTCGGAGGTACACGGTGTGCGCCCGGACAGGACACCCGGCGTGTGGCCGCTGCGACGGTGGATGTTGATCGGATGCTATCCTTCGCGGCCTTATGGCGCAGCCCAATTCAATTTCTGCAGTATCCAGTGACCTCGCGAAGGAAGTCGCGCAGCGGCGGACCTTTGCGATTATTTCGCACCCGGACGCGGGCAAGACGACTCTGACGGAGAAGCTGCTGCTCTTTGGCGGCGCTATCCAGCTGGCCGGCACGGTAAAGGCCCGGCGCAGTTCGCGGCACGCCACCTCGGACTGGATGGAGGTCGAGAAGCAGCGCGGTATTTCCGTCACTAGTTCGGTGATGCAGTTCGAATACGCCGGCCATACGATCAATCTGCTTGACACCCCGGGGCATGAGGATTTCTCGGAAGACACCTATCGGGTGCTGACGGCGGTCGATGCTGCAGTGATGGTGATCGACGCAGCCAAGGGCGTGGAGGCGCAGACGCTGAAACTGCTTGAGGTCTGTCGACTGCGCAACACGCCGATCATTACCTTCGTGAACAAGATGGACCGGGAGGTTCGGTCGCCCCTGTCGTTGCTGGAGGAGATCGAGGCGGCGCTAAAGATTGAGTGCACGCCGATCAGCTGGCCCATAGGCATGGGCAAGACCTTCCGCGGCGTGTACCACCTGTTGCAGGATCGCCTGCTGCGCTTTACGCCAGGCGCCGAAAAGCGGACCCACATTGAGGAGATCCGCGGTCTCGAAAACCCGCAGCTTGACGAGCTTTTTCCGGACGATATTGCGAGTTTGCGTGCCGACGTCGCCCTGATCCGCGACGCCAGCGCACCGTTCGAGCGCGAGCAGTTTCTTGCCGGGCAGCAATCCCCGGTCTTCTTCGGCTCCGGAATCAACAATTTCGGGGTGCAGGAAGTTCTGCAGGCGCTGGTAGACTGGGCGCCGCCGCCGCAGCCTCGCGATGGCGGTTCGCGGCTGGTGGAGCCAACTGAATCTGCGTTCAGCGGCTTCGTGTTCAAGATTCAGGCGAATATGGACCCGAAGCACCGTGACCGGATCGCATTCTTCCGCATCTGCTCTGGTCGCTACGTGCCGACGATGAAGGCTCGGCACTTGCGCAGTGGTCGGGACATGAAGCTGGGTAATGCGCTAACCTTCATGGCCAACGAACGGGTGGCCAGCGAAGGCGCAGTCGCCGGCGACATCATCGGCATTTACAATCACGGCCAGCTGCAGATAGGCGACACGTTGTCTGACGGCGAGCAACTGGTATTCAGGGGCATTCCCTACTTTGCCCCGGAGCTTTTCCGTGCCGCGAGGCCTCGGGACCCGATGAAAAGCAAGCAGCTGCAAAAGGGCCTGCAGCAACTGGGCGAGGAGGGTGCCATCCAGGTGATCACGGCTCGCCAGGGTGCGCAGACGCTGCTCGGCGCAGTGGGCCGGCTGCAGTTCGAGATTGTGGCGCACCGGCTGTCGGCCGAGTACAACGTGGACGCCCTTTACGATAACGTGGATATCTACACCGCCCGCTGGCTGACCTACCCGGACGAAGCGACGCGGAAGAAATTCGAGAAGGACGAGGCAATGTCGCTGGCGAAGGACGTCGATGACAACCCGGTGTTTCTGTCCAGCAATAAATACAACCTCAAGCTCACGATCGAGCGCTGGCCGACGATCGGTTTCCATGCCACGCGGGAGCATGGGGAACGTCTGACCCAGGCAGATCTGCGCTGATGGAATTCAGTTTTCCAGTCTGGTTCGGTCCGCCCGCTGATCAGTGGTTGGCGGCGGCGGCGATTTTCGCCGCGACGGCCATAGGCGTCCGCCTCGTTCTGCGTTTCGTTTGGCACCGCCTCGCGGCGTGGGCGACGCTTACCGAGACCCACATCGACGACATCCTCGTTACCGGGCTGAAAGCCACTCGCAGCTGGTTCAGCCTTGCGGTGGGGGCCCTGGCGGCGGTCCAGGTGCTCGACCTGCCGGACGGTGCGGAAACCGCCGTCGAGCGCGGTGCGGTGGTGCTGATTCTCCTTCAGGCGGCACTTTGGGGGCACAGTGCAATTGGCGCGGCATTGTCGCGCATTGGCCGCCCGGCGACGCCGGATGGTGCCGCCCTGGCCACCAGCGCCTCTGCCGTTGCGTTTGTGGTTCGGGTGGCGTTCTGGTCCGTCATCCTGCTCCTGATCCTGGCCAACCTGGGTTTTGATGTCACCGCCATCATTGCCGGGCTGGGTGTTGGCGGCATTGCGATTGCGCTGGCCGTGCAGAACATCCTGGGCGACCTGTTCGCGTCGCTGGCCATTGCGCTCGACAAGCCCGTGGTGATTGGCGATTTCGTCGTCATGGGCGACTTTGCGGGAACCGTTGAGCATATCGGGCTGAAAACTACGCAGCTGCGAAGCATTTCCGGCGAGCAGATCATCCTGTCGAACAGCGACCTGCTGAACAGCCGCATACGGAATTACAAGCGTATGCAGGAGCGGCGCGTAGTGCTCGAGATTGGCGTGACCTACGAGACGCCCCGGGAAAAGTTGCGCCTGATTGCCGGCATGCTGGGGGAAATTGTCACGTCAGACGAGAGCGCCCGTTTTGACCGCGCCCATCTGCGGGGCTTCGGGCCGTCCTCAATTGATTTCGAGATCGTTTATTACGTGCGGAGCCCCGAATACAATGTATTCATGGATGCCCAGCAGCGGGTTGCACTCAGCGTTATCGAGCTATTCGCGAAGCACGAAATCGAGTTTGCCTACCCGACGCAGACGATCCACGTGGCCGGAGGCGCTATCAGCTCCGCGTGAGGCCGCCCTTGTGGCGTGAGCGATGCCCATTGTGGGTGACCGCGATGAGCACATCACCGCTCTCGACCCGCTGTGCCGCGTCCTCCCAGAAGCGGAGGATCTTTCCCTCACGACGGATAGCCATCACCAGTTTATCGGGCAGTTCGCGCACCGACCTCCCGATATCCTCTGCACCGGCGGAAACCTCGACCACGGACAGCTCGCCCTCGCAGGACAGCATGTCGGTGAGGAGTTCTACCGCTGTCGTGTTGGTAATGGCATCGGCCAGCAGGTAGCCGCCCACCTCGAACGGCGCCACGATGGCATTGGCGCCGCTCTGTCGGATCAGCTTGCTGTTCTCGGCTTCCTGGACGGTGGCGATGATGCGCATGTTCGGGTTGATGCTGCGCAAGGTGAGGGTCGCGAGCACGGTGGTGTCGTCCCGTCCCAGCGCCACGACGGCGGCCCGTGCCCGATCGGCGCCCGCCACCCGCAGGAGTTCCTCGCGCGTCGCCTCGCCGTGCAATCCGATACAGCCAAGCGCAGCAGCCGCACGGACCCGTGCTTCAGCGTTGTCAATTGCCACGATCTCGGCTGACGCCATGCCCTGCGCGATCAATTCCCGGGTGGCGGTACTGCCGCTGCCCCCGTAGCCGAGCACGAGCACGTGATTCTTGAGGTCTTTCTGCAAGCGCATCATCCGCAGGTCCTCGATGACCTTCTGAATCAGAAACCGGTAGGCCGTCCCTATAAACAGGAACCAGACGAAAATCCGGACCGGGGTAACGAACATGGCGTCGATCAGCCGGGCCCGGTCGGATACTGGCACGATATCCCCGTAGCCGACCGTCGTGACGGTAACCATCGTGAAGTACACGACGTCGCTGAAGCTCACATGCCCGTCGATGTTGTCCTGCAGGCCGCCCCGGTCCCACCACAGCACCGCGATTACCGCGGCGAACAGCCCCACTATCGTGAGCGCCCGGAGCAGGAGACTGATTTCCGGCGCCAGAGGCGTCTTGGTGAAGAGTATCTGGGTGCCAGCGACGCTGCGCTTTAAGCGCAGCGCGGAGAGAATCGTACGAAACGCGGGACGTTCAGCCATGTGTGCGCGGCATCATGGCACGGCTTTGGTGTGGCGCGCACCCGGACATTTACCTTCCCGGGGCGCAGCTGACCCTTGTATCGTCACAGGCCAGGGCAAATCGCCCGCGGCGTTTCGTGAAAAGGTGCGGCAATGAATGACCGGGTGAGGGTGGACTGCGACGGACCGGTAGCGCGAGTCACATTGACCCGGGGTGACCGCCACAACGGCATGGATTTCCCGATGCTGGAGGGCGTGAGGGCCGCCGCGCGGCGCCTGCGCCGTGACCGGAGCGTCCGCGCGGTGATCCTGACGGGAGAGGGCCCGTCATTCTGTGCCGGGCTCGACGTGAAATCCGTGCTCGGCAAGCCCGGTGTCAGGGTAATCGCACTGGCCGCGCTGTGTTCCCCGGTTCGCAACCGTTTCCAGGACTGGAGCCTCGGGTGGCGCGACGTGCCTGCCCCGGTGATTGCCGCCATTCACGGCAATTGCTTCGGGGCCGGGCTGCAGCTGGCGCTCGGCGCCGATATCCGGATTGCGACCCCTGATGCGCAGATCTCCATCATGGAAGCGAAGTGGGGCCTCGTTCCGGACATGGGAGGCCCCGTGCTGCTGCGCGAACTGTTGCCGATAGATGTGGCCAAAGAGCTTACGATGACCGGCCGGACGCTGACCGGTGTCGAAGCGCATGCGCTCGGGCTGGTCACGCATGTTTGTCCGGATCCGGTGGCGCATGCCGAGTCACTGGCGGCCGAGATCGCCGCCCGCTCGCCGGACTCCGTCGCAGCGTCCAAGTTTCTGCTGCAGGAGGCGTGGAACCGTGGAACCTACGGTGCACTCGCCGCAGAGCGCAAGTGGCAGCGGCGCGTGATCGGGCGCAAGAACCAGAGAATTGCGGTCCGGCGCAACCTGGAACAATCCGACCTGCCATTTGAACCGCGCCAGATCGGGAGCTGACATGGCTCTGTATCCACACCTGCTGGCGCCACTCGACCTGGGTTTTACGACGCTACGTAATCGCGTGCTGATGGGTTCCATGCACACCGGTCTTGAAGACCGGACCAGCAACTTTCCAAAGCTCGCGGCGTATTTCGCCGAGCGCGCGCGCGGTGGCGCGGGGCTCATCGTGACGGGCGGGTTTGCGCCGAACATTGCGGGCTGGCTGCTGCCGTTCGCGTCCCGGCTGGCCTCGCACCGGGCGGCGCGGGCGCACCGGGTGATCACTGCGGCCGTGCACGAGGAAGGCGGCAAGCTGGCGCTGCAGATCCTGCACGCCGGCCGCTACGGTTATCACCCGTTGTCGGTGGCGCCGTCGCGAATCAAATCACCGATAACGCCGTTCACGCCACGGGCCCTGTCGACCGCCGGGGTTGAGCGCCAGATTCGTGCCTTCGTGCGGTGCGCTGCCCTGGCACGGGAAGCCGGCTATGACGGCATTGAGGTAATGGGTTCCGAGGGTTACTTCATTAACCAGTTCCTGGTAACCCATACGAACCGGCGCACCGACCGCTGGGGCGGCAGCTTTGCCAACCGCATGCAGTTGCCCGTCGAGATCGTGACGCGGGCGCGCGAGGTCGTTGGCCGGGACTTCATCATTATCTACCGGCTGTCCATGCTCGACCTGATTCCGGAAGGCCAGAGCTGGGACGAAGTGGTGATGCTGGCAAAAGCCGTCGAGCGGGCCGGCGCCACGATAATCAACACCGGCATCGGCTGGCACGAGGCGCGCGTGCCGACCATCGCCACCTCGGTGCCGCGCGCGGCCTTTGCCTGGGTGACTCGCAAGCTGAAGGGCGAGGTCGACATCCCGTTGTGCACCACCAACCGCATCAACGCGCCCGACGTGGCCGAAAAGCTCCTGGCCGATGGCGACGCCGACATGATTTCCATGGCCCGGCCGTTCCTCGCCGATCCCGATTTCGTCAACAAGGCGGCTGCCGGCCGGGCTGCGGAAATCAACACCTGCATCGCCTGCAACCAGGCCTGCCTGGATCACACGTTTCGCAACGAACTGGCATCGTGCCTCGTGAATCCCCGCGCGTGCCATGAAACGGAACTGAATTTCCCGCCGGCTTCGGTAAAGAAGAAGATAGTCGTGGTTGGCGCCGGCCCGGCCGGCCTCGCCGCTGCCTGCGTACTCGCGGAGCGGGGTCACTCCGTGCAACTGTTCGATTCGGCGAGCGAGATCGGTGGCCAGTTCAACATGGCGAAGCGTATTCCGGGCAAGGAGGAGTTCCACGAGACGCTGCGCTATTTCCGCCATCGTCTGGAGCGCGCCGGGGTGCGGGTGCAGCTCAACACCCGCGTGACTGCCGACTACCTCGTGCCGGCGGGCTGCGACGAAATCGTGCTCGCCACGGGCGTCACGCCGCGCAGCCCGGGAATTCCCGGGCAGGATCATCCGCGCGTGTTGTCGTATCTCGACGTGCTGCTGCATGGGAAGCCGGTTGGCAAGCGTGTGGCGGTGATCGGTGCCGGCGGCATCGGTTTCGACGTGGCCGAATTTCTGGTGCACGACGGGCACTCGCCAACACTCGACCTCGATGCCTGGCTTCGCGAGTGGGGCGTGCGGGATCCGGCCGTGGCCCGCGGCGGTGTGGCCGGCGTACAGCCAGACGTGGCGCCCCCGGCGCGGCAGATCTATCTGTTGCAGCGAAAGGCCAGCAAGCCCGGTGCCGGACTCGGCAAGACCACCGGCTGGATTCACCGCGCGGCGCTCAAGATGAACGGTGTGGAGATGCTCGCCGGCGTGAGCTACGACGCCATCGACGACGCCGGCCTGCACATCACTGTCGGCGGCAAGCCGCGTGTGCTCGCGGTTGACCACATCGTGCTGTGCACCGGGCAGGAATCCTTGCGGGAACTGGTGGAGCCGCTCAAGGCCGCCGGTCTTAAATTGCACGTGATCGGTGGCGCTGACGTGGCTGCGGAGCTGGATGCCAAGCGGGCCATCAACCAGGCGTCGCGAGTGGCAGCCCGGATTTGAGCAGGGCTGGGCCGGCGCCGCAGGGGGTGATCTGACATAACGTCCACTTTTGCCTTGACTTCTTGCCAGTTGCACGGCAGCGACAATTACTTTCCAGAGGCCAGCTGTACTAGGATGTTGTGGTGTGCGATCCGGGGAACCCCGGGTTATCGCCTCATTCTGCTGGTTTAGAAAAGCAAAAAAGAGTCAAGAGTTTCTGATGATTACCGCACTATCCTCCCGACCCAACGCGCTTGTTGCACTACTGGCGGCCGGCCTGGCGTTGGGTTCGATGACTGCCGACGCGGACTATCGCAGTGACATCGGTTACACGAAGTTGCAGCAGGATCTCGGTGGTTCGATTCCCGATGGCACGGGTGTGATCGTCAGCCAGGTGGAAGCATCCCAGGGCGGGCTGGCCTGGCTGCCGGACGCTACGAATGGCGAATTTATCGGCAAGACGATCATCGACGCA
>JAQBGF010000125.1:0-14225 GCA_032122615.1 Gammaproteobacteria bacterium
GCCATAGATACCCTGACCGACCGCAGCGTGCGCGTCGACCGCCGCCTGCATGCCGAACAGGCGCTTGCGTTCCACGTCCGACCGGATCCGGATCAGCCCGAGGGACTCGAGCAGCGAGCCCGTCACCGTCGTCTTGCCGGACGCGGAGACGCCGCGGGTGAGGATGAGTCGCGGTGGTTCGGGTTGCGTACAGGTCTGCGCCAGTTCGAGGTAGCCCCGAAATTCCCGCTCGGCGATGGCCTTCTCCTGGTCATCGATACCCGGCTGTCGTGAACGTATGGCGTCAATCTTCGCCCGGACCAGGGCCCGGTAAGCCAGGTAGAAGGGGAGGACAGCCAAGCCGGCGTAGTCGCCCGTGTGTTCCAGATACTGGTTGAGAAACCGCCAGGCGAGTTGCGGTTGCTTGCGCGCCTGCAGGTCCATCACGAGGAAGCCCACCTCGCTCAGCACGTCGATCCAGCGCAACTCCGGGCTGAACTCGAGGCAATCGAAGGCGAGCGGCCGGCCATCGACCCAGGCCAGGTTGCGCAGGTGCAGGTCGCCATGACATTCGCGAACGAACCCGTCTCGATTGCGCCGCCCGAACTCGTCCACCAGTCGCGAGAAGGCGGTGTTGGTCCATTGTTCAAGCGCGCCGACGCGCCCGGAGAGTTTCGGGTCCGTAAGGCACCGGCGAAGGTCCGGGAAATTTTCCATAGCGGGATTCAGCACCGCTTCCGGGTCGCCGTAGTGCTGGTCGGTGCCCGCCACCGACACCCGCCGGTGAAAATCGGCAATAAGCGCCGCGAAGGCGTCCAGGTGGCGGCCCTCGAGTTCCCCGCGGGCCAGCATCTGGTCCAGTTGCGCGGACGGGGGAAACTGCCGCATCTTCACCCCGTATTCGATGGGTTCACCGCTACCCCAGCGAGGCGCCTCCGGCGATCCCGTCACGGACACGACGCCGATATAGGTGTCCGGCGCGAGGCGCCGGTTGAGACGGACCTCCTCTTCGCAGTAGAAGCGCCGTTGCGCCAGGGTCGAAAAATCCAGAAAGCCGAGATTGAAGGGCTTCTTGATCTTGTAAGCAAACTCGCCGGTAAGGATGACCCAGGAAATATGGGTTTCGATCAGCTCGATTGTTCCGACGGCGTGATCGTACGAGCCCGGGCTCAACAAGCCGGCGATTAACGGTGCTGGCGTGATTGGCGATGGGCGTGAGTGGTGCACTTCAACCATCGTAGCCTTCCGCCCGGTGGTGCGCCATATCGGAGGGCTGTCCAGAGAAGGCTTTCTACCCGAGGGTAAAATCAAGCGTTAACCGGCCAACGCTGGGATAAACGTGCGTATTTCTCGCACAAGCAAGCCATCGAGATCGTTGGGCTTGTGGCGCAGCGCGCTGCGCTGTTGAGCGAGAGAGGCCGCCTCGCGGCGTGCGGGTAATCCCGTATAGCCTGCCGATTCGGCCCGTGCCTGAATAACGTCGGCGTGAAGCTATTGCTACGGTCGCTCGCAATCGATAACGCGGCGCATCCCGTTCCCTTTAGCAAGTCAGATGAGCAACAAGGTTCCAAAGCATATTGTCAATCTGCTCTTGTTATTAGGGAGTTTCTTGCTACTGGGCCTCGCCGCCAAGTCATATCTTACCGATCCATCCTTTTATAGATTTGGCCATTACAGATCGGATGCCGTGCCCGAGCTTGCGGCCGGAACGCCGTTATTCCGAGGTGCGGGACAGTGCCAGGTTTGCCACACCAACAGAAAGGCCGATTGGTCCGTCGGTGCTCACCGCACGGTTCAATGTGAAGTGTGCCATGGCGCGGATCGAGAACACCCGGGCGACGGTAAAAAACTGACACCCGCTGAAACGATCAGGCTCTGCACCAATTGTCATGAGGCCATGCCTGCTCGGCCAGCCGGGCAACCCCAAATCGTGGTGGGGCAACACCCATTCCCAGGCGAAGAGACGCCACAGTGCCACACCTGCCATGACCCGCACTCGCCAGGAGGCATGCAACCGGAAACAGCAGCGCCAAGTCCACAAACCCCGGCAGCGGCAACAGCCGGGACCCCCATCAGCCCACCCGCTATAGCATCAACATGTGCGGCATGTCACGGCCCGTTGGGTGAAGGCGTCAAGAAAAATCCAGTCCTCGCCGGACTGAAATCTGCCGTTTTTATCGAGCGGATGAACCTGTACAAGTCCGGCGCCGGCGACGACAAGATTATGGCAACGTTTGCCCGGTCATTAAGTGACGAGGACCTCGTGGAACTGGCCAGGTACTACGAGAGCCTCGGTGCAAAATCTCCTGAGTAGTTCGTATTGAATGGAACGATACCGGGACGGAGCGATACGATGAAAGACGACAAGAAAACGACGGGACGGCGTGATTTCTTGTGCTCCACCGGCAAAGCGCTCGCCGGTCTCGGTGTCCTTGCGGGGGGAGGCACTCTGCTCGCCCAGGGCACGAAAGAAGACAAATCAGCAGGCTTCACCGACAAGGCAACGACTTCCTTCCCGACACCGGAGTACGACTGGACCAAGCATCGCTGGGCATACGGAATTGACGCTACCAGGTGTATCGGCTGCCTGCGCTGTGTTGAGGCTTGCAAAGCAGAAAATCAGGTGGTTGGGGACGCACACCACTTCCGCACCTGGGTCGAGCGCTATGTCTACCTGGAAGGCGAAGACAAGGCGCTAGTCGACAGTCACGCTGATCCGCAAAACATCGCCGCGTCCGGTTCCGAGGCCGAGTACCGCTTCGACAACCGTTATAAAGACGCGAAGGTCGCCAAAGCCTTTTTTGTGCCAAAAATGTGCAACCACTGTACTCATCCCGCCTGTGTCCAGGTATGTCCGGTGGGAGCGACTTTCAGGACCGAAGATGGCGTCGTGCTCGTCGATCATGACTATTGCATCGGCTGCCGTTACTGCGTCCAGGCTTGTCCCTATGGCGCACGGTTTTTCATTGAGGATAAAGGCGTTTCCGACAAGTGCACGTGGTGCTACCACCGCATTACCAAAGGACTGCAACCGGCTTGCGTGGAAGTCTGCCCGACCAAAGCGCGCATGTTCGGCGATCTGAACGATTCATCGAGTCCGGTCAGCGAATTTATTCGCGACAATCCGGTACAGGTGCTCAAGCCCGAGAGTGGTAACGGTCCCATGTGCTTTTATGTCGGTATCGACAAGGAGGTAGTGTGAGTGACATCGCGCCTTTTACTGGTTACGTCTACCCCAACGAGACGATTATCCCGTGGGGTGTTTTGATCGTCATCTACCCGTATTTAACCGGCTTGGTGGCCGGTGCCTTCACGGTTTCGAGCTTTTACCATGTATTCGGCATGCAGCGGTTCAAGCCGGTCGCCCGCCTTGCGTTGCTGACGTCTCTGAGCGTGATGCTTTTTGTGCCCACCCCCCTATTGCTGCACCTGGGGCATCCTGAGCGCGCACTCAATTCCATGATCACCCCGCACCTGACATCAGCGTTTGCGATGTTCGGCTTTTTCGCCGCCTTTTATATGGTGTTGCTGATCCTGGAATGCTGGTTCGTGTTCCGGGTGGACAACGTTGCACGTGCTCAACAGTCGACCGGCCTGACGCGCGCCTTTTACCGCGCGGTCACGCTCTGGTCCGATGATGTTTCGCCCAACGCTCGCGCCATCGACAGCAAGTTGTTGCTGATCCTGGCCATCGTTGGTATCCCTTCCGCTCATGGCCTGCATGGTTACATCGGATTTGTCTATGGCTCCCTGAAAGCCCGTCAATGGTGGGAATCCGACTTGATGCCGGTCATATTCCTGTTCTCGGCCATTGTCTCCGGCATCGCCATGCTAATGACCCTTTACGTCATCACGTCGAAGCTGCGCCGTGTGCCGATCGATCATGCCTGCCTGAAGGGGCTGACGTATGCGCTGTGGGGCTTCCTGATGTTCACGGTTATCCTGGAAGGACTGGAATTCGCGAACATCGTGTACAAGGGAAAAGAAGGCGTAGACATGATCATAGCGTACGTCCAGGGACCCCTATTCTGGCGTTATTTCGTGCTGCAGTTCGGACTCTGCGCCATGCTGCCCATCGCACTCATGAGCATCATGATTGCAGGCAATACACGAGGCAAAGCTTTTGTCATCGGCGCGACTACCTGCGCCGTGCTCGTTCTGATAAATGTGCTCCTGATGCGCTGGAATGTAGTCATCGGTGGCCAGGAAATTGCCAAAACGGGGAAGGGGTTACTGAGCTACGCAATGCCTTTGTTGGGACGCGAAAGTCTTGTGACCGCATCCATTCTGCTAGCAGCTCCGTTCGTACTGCTGTGGCTTCTGGTACGCCTGTTTCCACCATGGGCCGACCCGCCCAGCAACGCGTGACGCCGGTTCGAAACCGAGGAGGGTTTGTCATGAGAGCCAGAACCGTATTCACCGCATCAATCGCTTGTGCACTGCTGTCTCAAACAGCGCTCGCTGAGGACGTAACCTTGCCGGCGCCTGTTCTCGAATGGTCGTTTTACGTATTGCTGATATTTGCGCTCGCAGTCGCTATCGGAGTCTTCTTCAGGACAGAGAAGGACAAGAAGAACGAAGTCCTGAGCACTCTGCTCGAGGAACATAAGCCGGCGATTCATTCAGTCAGTCCCGACATCTCCATCACCGAGTGTGTGCGCCGTATGAATGACCTGAATATCGGTGCGATGCTCGTGATGGAAGATCATCAGCTGCTTGGAATCTTCACTGAGCGAGATGCCATCACCAAGGTACTGGGTGCCGGACTCGATCCTTCCTGCACCAAAGTATCTGCGGTAATGTCTCAAAATCCAGTTTGCGTCACACCCTCTACCACACTGGATGAAGCGATGGCTATCGTCTCGAATCGGCGCATCCGGCACCTTCCGGTAGTCCAGGATGGTAATGTGCTGGCAATGGTTTCCAGTGGCGACCTTACACATTGGCTGGTCGAAGACCGGCCAGGTGACATCCGTGAATTAGTGGATATTGCAGGCCGCGGTAGCGACCCTCGCTGA
Source organism: Gammaproteobacteria bacterium (assembly GCA_032122615.1). Taxonomy (GTDB): domain Bacteria; phylum Pseudomonadota; class Gammaproteobacteria; order Steroidobacterales; genus SHZI01. The sequence goes on from JAQBGF010000125.1 coordinate 4,998, forward strand.
TCCGGCCGGTACCGCGCCGCCATGATGTAGGTGCCACCACGCCTGCGAATACTTGACGCGACTGCGGGCCGATGGCCGACGATCGGCGCTCATTTGGCCGGCTGGCTCGCGTAATGCGACGAGAGACTTTCTATGACGGAGTCGCTGTAGGGCAGACTCATGTTGTGCATCATGGAACTTTCGCGTCGACCATCACGATATGCTCTCAGGGCCATGACCAGGTAGTCCTTGTCCTGGGCGTTTATTTTTGGAACCGCCATCGAGGGATTGTCCACATCGGCTTCATGGCAACGATCGCATTTTTCGATCAACTCCTGAACAAACGTTTGGCCTTTTTCAGCAGGCCTGGCCTTTTGATTGGCGTAAAATGCGCCAATATTCTCGATGTCTTCCTGACTCAGATCGCCCACGTAGGCTTCCATGCCTTCATGCCGGCGGGTCTTCCGGTAGGCCTTGATGGCATTCACCAGATACCGGGCATCCTGACCCGCAAGGTTCGGCGTCGCTGCGTCCGTGCTCACGCCGCGGGGACCATGACAGCCGCCACACACCGCAGTCAGAGGTTCGCCTGCCGCTGGATCACCGAATGACGGCGTGCCACGTTGCATGGGCGTCTGGGACGAGAAATACAGCGCAAGACTTTCAACGTCCAGCCGGCTCAGCGGACGCAACAAGGCGTGCATCGGGTCTGTCTTGCGCACCCCGGTCAGATATTCCTGGACGGCAACAACCAGATAGCGGAGCTGCTGGCCAGCTATGCCGGGTACCCCAGGCGTCGTGGGGTTACCGTCTTCGCCGTGACATTTTGCGCAGGTGGAGGCCAGCGCTTTGCCGTTCTCATACGGAAGGAAGACCTGCGCGTTCGCGCCCTCTTCTGCCGCGACAGGTGGCAGACTCGCGTAATACCCGACCACATTACGTTCGTCTGCTTCGCTCATCTGTCTGGCCATCTCCTTGAGGGCGGCATGGGTGCGCCTCCCTTCCTTGTAATCATCAATCGACACCAGCAAATAACGCTCTCGCTGCGCCGCCAGGTTAGGAATAGCCGGCGCGGCACCTCGTCCGTCAAGCCCATGGCAGCCCTTGCATTCCCGCTCGGCAAAGGCCTTGCCCGCAGCGACGTCGGCCGGGGGTTGCTGCTCAGCCGTGGAATTGCCGGACGACCCCTGCTTATCCGTACAGCCGACCAACGCCGCCGAAAATGCGATAGCTAAAATCAGATGTTTCATTTGAAACCTCGAGGCTTGGATGGTCGGCCACGATCTCCTTCCTGCAGATCAAAATACCACATGGTCAGGCGCCTGCCACGAGACTGCCTGCGAAACCGATTAGGACCAGGATCAGCAGTATCAGCCCGAAAGCGAGCAAAGTGATACCCAGGATCCTGGACCATAAGGTCATTGCCTGCGACGGAGCATCCACCAGATAGTTTTCGAGCTGTCCTGTCGCGACCAGTTCGTCGTATTCGATGGCATGATCTCGCCTGAACTCCTCCACAGTTACAGCACCCGTGAACATCACGATATCGGGAGGCGGAAACTTGGCCGGCCTGAAGTGATTGTTGAAGAAGTGGACCGTAAAAAGGAAAACAATGGCGAGAAAGGCCTCCTCCCCGTGGGCGAGAGTGGCGAGATTGAAAACCCACCCTGGCCAGACGGCTGCGGTCAGTTCCTTGAACCACAGCATGAGACCGCTCCCGCCGACGATCGTGATGCCCCAGAATGGCGCCCAATAGTCGAATCTCTCCCAATAGGTCCAGCGGCCAAAGGCCGGCCGCGGCGCTCTGCCCAGGAACCACCTGAACATGGCGGTAATGTCCCTGAAGTCCTGCAAGCCCGGCACGAGTGAGGTATGCCCGAACCACTTGTATGTCCTCCACTGAGGCGCGAGGCGGACGAAGAGATAGATCAAATTGGCGATGAATATCCCCAGTATGACGACCGCAGACACGCGGTGTATAACGCCCGCCACTTTCGGGCCGCCGAGCCCCGTCATGACCGTGGCCGCCCAGGCGGTCTCCGCGTAGAAAAGCGCCATGCCGGTCAACGAGAGAATCATCAGTGCCAGCGCGAACAGCAGGTGGGCAACACGCCAGACCAGTCCGAAACGCCTGAAGTATTTGCCTTGCACCTGCGGCAACTCGTTCGCCAGTACGTGCGGCCTGCTCCTCCGTTCCTTGCCGTCTTTGTATTCACGGTAAAACCATAGCGCCGAGTGCGTCCAGAAGAAGAGAAACACGCCTGATATCAGAAAAATCATGAATTTCGACGCGATCCACAGGTAGGGATAGCGCTCGAAGTCGTGAGTAGTGGCGTGCGGCTCGAAGGTGACGAAGCCCGCGGTCGCATCTTCGTGGCAATTCCGGCACGTTTCCAGGCGATTGCCCGGATGAACCATGGACTTTGGGTCGGCCACCCGTTGGATCGAGTGGCTTCCGTGGCAATCGAAACACTTGGCCGTATAAGCATAGCCCAGGGTGTTGATTTGGCCATGATAGGTTTGCGCATAGGAATTCAGACTCGCTTCATGACAGTTTCCGCAGTTCCTGGTAATGACGAGCCGGGTCGAATCTATCGCCGGACTTTCGACGTCATGTGTGGTGTGGCAATCCGAGCAGATGGCCGCTGTGGGATTGCCTTTCCGCAGGACTTCCATGCCGTGAACCGAAGTCGAATACGCCTGCAGTTCCTCAATGTGGCACTTTCCACAAACGTTCGGAATATTCAGGCGCCAATCGGCGCGGATGGCACTGCGTCGCGGATAGACATAATGAGCATCATGGCAGTTGTAGCAGGTCGCGTTGGTGCGTGATTGGTCCTCGATATTGGGCCGAGCATGAATGGATTTCATGTATCGGTCGATCTGCTCGGCCACCAATCCCAAAGTGGCGAATTCCCCGGTCTTGTTCTCCTTCTGGGCGGTCGCCCACAGATTCTGGTGACACCGCACACAACCGACTTTTATGCTTCCGTTTTTCTTGTGCGGTATTTCCGTGATGTCCTGGTGACACCCGACGCATTGCTGCTTTCCATGCACGCTTCTTTCAAACTTGTCCTTGATCACGTGCAGATCGCGCATTTGCCCGTCTGCACCCGGCATCGCAAATCCCTCATTTCCGTGACACGCCAGGCATAGCGAATTGTCGGCTGTCCCGGGGGCTTGTTCGGCTCCACCGGCATCGGCGGCCTCCACCGCCCCAATATCCTGTGCCCCTGTCAGACACATGACGCCCACTACGATCCACTCGAGGAGTCTTCTAATACGCAACGTGACACCTGAAGTAGCTGGAAACGCAGGGTGGGACGCATCCCTTCGCGTTGAAAAATGGAGGCGGGCGCAGGAGCGCCCTGCAGGAGGGGACGTGGAGCGTTATCAAAAGCGACCCGGGGGCAGAAAGGAACATAGGGGCGGATGCTGGCGTCCCGAGGGTCGCCATCAGGAGGACCAGACGAACGATATGCTTAGGCATGAATGTCCGCTTTGCGAATAGCGGCCGGCCGATCTCTTACCTCGATAATTCACGGGTTGCGGATTACCGCCCGATATGGCTCAAGCCTCAATTGTTTTTCGCGCCTTCCTGCACCCAGACCTTGAGTATCTCGACCTCTGGATCGCTGAGTTTCTCGCGGCCACGCGGCATGTGAATCGAGGGGTCCGCCCGGCCTTCGACCAGCATGATCAATGTGCTGGTAAACGGATCGCCGGGTATGACGAACGGTCCGAACTTGCCGCCCTTCATCAGGGTTTCGTAGCTGCTCATGTCGAAGCCGCTGGCGGTGTAACCGGGCCCACCCGGCACGTGGCATTCATAGCAGTGTTGCTTGAGAATCGGCTGCACGTCCGCGTTGAAACTCTCGTTCCTCGGTGAGCACGCGGCCAGCATGGACAGGCAAACCAACATCGCCCCGCTGTCACAAACGTGCCTGATCATTGGCGGCCCTCCCCGTGAGTCGTCAGCCCGTGCGGCTACTGCATCTGAGTGATGATGTATTCGACGGCGGCCTGGATGTCCGCCTCCGACGCGGCGCCTCCCTTGGGCGGCATCGGCCCTTTACCCTCGATGACGGACGCCGTCAGATCCGCGGCTCCCCTCTTGATGAGCGGCGCCCACGCAGCCTTGTCGCCGGTCTTCGGCGCCATTACGGCATGGCAGCCAGCGCAAGACGTGTCCCATACTGCCTTGCCGTCTGCTGCAGCGACCGGCCCCGCTGCCACCAATGCTGCTATTGCCCCGAAAACCACAGAAACTGCCCGCCTCATCTCATTCTCCCTTCAGATCGACAATGAACGATATTTAATCAGCCAAAGACTACTCCTATGGCCCAACAATGGGAGTACGCAAAAACCGATAGCTGCGCTTGTCACGCGAAAATTACCCTGCGGGATCATCGTCCGGCTTGACCTTAAGACTACACTGCGCCGTTGCAAGCAATGCGGTTTCGGGTAATTTCCGGTTTTCATGGCGAAACTTTGAATATTATGTCGATACCGTCCGCGAGACCATTCAGGATAATCTCAATGATACAAGGCACGAGCACTGCTCTCCATCCGGTGCTGATCCTGATGGCGGGCATCATCGGCGCAGTCAGTTTGCCTGGCAACGCGCCTTCGGCGGGGACGGTCCAGCCGGGCACAACCGACGATTTCAGTGCCGCATACGCAACGCCGCAGGATATTGTCGAAGGCAACCGCCTGGCAGAGGCCTCCTGTGCCCGCTGTCACGGTGCGAACGGCATCAGCACGGCCAAGGGCGTGCCCCACCTCGCCAGCCAGCGCCCGGTCTACCTCCACCTCGAGCTGCTGGCTTACAAGTCGGGGGCTCGCGGCAACGACATGATGGACGGCGCCGTCAAGTTCCTGAGCGACGACGCCCTGGTCAAAGTGGCGGCCTACTATGCCAGCCTCGATCCACCCCAACCCGCGCCGACGGCCACCACCGCTGCCGCCCCCGCGAGGCCCGATCCGGTCAGCGCCGGGAAAGCAGCCGCGGCCGGTTGCGCGGGATGCCATGGCGAGACGGGCGTCAGCAAGATCCCCGGCATGCCCAGCCTCGTCGGGCTGGAGCCCGGGTACCTGGTCGCGGCCATGAAGGCCTACAAGGATGGTCAACGCGAGCATGACATGATGAAGTCCTTGCTCACGGCCGTGAGCGACGCGAACCTGAATGACATCGCCCTTTACTATGCGCTGCAAAAGCCCGCCAGGGCGCAAACTCCGGCCCCCGGTGATCAGGCGGCGGGCAAGGCCGCCGCGGCAGCGTGTGCCGCGTGCCATGGCGACCAGGGCGTCAGCGGGAACCCCGCCAATCCCAGCCTCGCCGGTCAGGACGCGCAGTACCTCGCTGCCGCGCTGCGTGCCTACAAGACCGGTTCACGCAGCGAGCAGATCATGAAAGGCCTGGCGGGGTCGCTCGATGACCGTGCCATCAGGGACCTGGCGGCCTATTACGCCACTCAGCAGCCCCGGCCACCGAAGGTGAGCAAACCCGTGTCTAGCGCCGAGTGGATGCAAAAGTGCGACCGCTGCCACGGCATCAACGGCAACAGCACCGACCCACGTATCCCGGGCATTGCAGCTCAGCGCGTCGACTATCTGCTGAGGGTGTTGCAGGATTATCGGACCGGCGCGCGCAAGAGTCCGGCGATGGCCGCAATGTCAACCGGGCTGACCGAGGCAGATGTCGAAGACCTTGCGGCTCATTACGCGGGTCAGAAGGCGCGTGCTGTCGTGTACGTGGTGCTGCCGGCGGCAAAGTAGGCCTGGCGCACGGAATTGGCGCTGAAGGAATCGATCATGAGTAACGTCCCGCTGCACCGGCTTTATTACCACTATTCGGAACTTCCCTACAGCCTGCGCGTGCTGTATACGGCGGTGCTCATCATACTCAGCCTTGCCTACCTGTTCGCCCTGATCTACCTGTTTCACACCTACTCCGGGCAGGACGGAGAGCCAGGGAGCCTCTCATACGAGGATCTCGTCACCGCTTACACCGGCAGCGGCGAGGCCTCCCGCCTCGAATCGGCCTTGCGCGGACCGATGTCCACCATGCTGCCAGCCGATGAGCTCACGGCGATCATTGCATGGGTGCAGAAAGGCTCGGATCGTTCCACATACGAGACGGAGATCAGGCCGATTCTGGATGAGCGCTGCATGAGCTGCCACGACGGCAGCAACCCGCACCTGCAAAACCTCCGCGGATACGACAACCTGATAAAGGCGACCGAGCAGGACACGGGTGCCGACATCTTCACGCTTGTTCGCGTATCCCACATTCACCTGTTCGGACTCAGCTTCGTCTTCTTTGTTGTGGGCATCATCTTCAGTCACGCCTACGTGCGACCGGTGTGGTTCAAGTGCGCCGTCATCATAATGCCCTTCGTTGCCGTCACACTCGATGTCAGCTCGTGGTACTTCACGAAGCTATATCATCCGTTCGCCTGGGTGGTGATGTTCGCCGGCGCGACCATGGGCCTGTGCTTCGCATTCATGTGGGTGGTGTCGATGTATCAGCTGTGGGTGTCTCCGACGCCCTCCCGGGTGATCCAGAGAGAGCGCAGCGACGATCGCGGCGTGGGCTGAAGGGAAGCGGGTTCTCGTTCTCGGTCACCCGCATCTCGACGGAAGGGGCCCTGACGTTCGTGACAAAAGCTTGCCAATAAGGTATCCGTATTATCCGCAGCGGCTCAATAAATTATATAGGCACTTTCCGCAGCGAATAGTTGCTTAACTTGTTGTACCGTACCGTCCAGGACGTAGTTTCGCGAATTTGGATCGTGCTTCCCGGAGAGGAAAAAGGTCATGTTTCGTTCAAAAATATCCACACTGATTAGCCGATCCCTCATTTCCTCGATGTTGCTACTGGTCATTGCCGGTTGCAGCGACGGCAGCGACGGCAGCGACGGCGCGGCCGGGCCGCCGGGGCCGGCGGGACCGCCTTCCGGTTCGCCGACCGCCACCGCCCTGAATATTGCTGTCGACAGCGTGACGATTAACAGCGCGCCGGTCGTGCAGTTCACGGTGACCAATGAAGGCGGCTTTGCCTATCCAGGGCTGACGGGCTCTGATCTGCGCTTCAACATCGCGAAGCTGATTCCCGGCACCAACGGCAGCTCCACCGAGTGGCAGAACTACATCGTCCGCGACAGAGACGGGGCGACTCAGGGCTCCCAGGAACGGCAGCGCAGCGGCTACCCGTTTGGAACCCTGGATGACCACGGCGACGGCACCTACACCTACACTTTTGCGACCGATGTCAGCAACGCACCCTGCGCCGCGCCCTGCACCGACGCGGACGGCAACGCGCTGGATGTGTCTTATCAGTCGGGCCTGACGCACCGTGTGAGCATCCAGCAGGGCAATTCGTCGTTGCCGGAAGTAAATGCGATATTCGACTTCGTGCCGGCCGGCGGTGCCGTGACCTCGATGCGCGAAATCGTCAAGACCGAAAACTGCAATCAGTGCCACGACAAGATCTCGGCGCACGGCTCCCGGTTCGAAATGCAACTCTGCGTGACCTGCCACAATCCCGGGTCCTGGACTTCCACCGGGAACACGACGGTGGACTTCAAGGTCATGGTCCACAAGATCCACCGGGGCGAAAACCTCCCCAGCGTGGAGGCCGGTGGTGACTACGCCATCGGTAATCATAATTTCTCGGACATTGTGTTTCCGCAGGACATCCGCAACTGCACGAAGTGTCACGACGGCAGCGACCCGGACACTCCGCAGGGAAACAACTGGCAGGTGCCCAGCATCGCCGCCTGCGGGTCGTGTCACGACGATATCGACTTCGCCAAGGACGGCTCCGGCGAGCCGCCGGTCGATCCGGACGGGCACCCGGGCGGCATCGTCTCGGATAACAGCGAGTGCCTGACCTGCCACGAGGAAAACCGCGTTGCCGGCAGCGTCGCGGAATCGCACACGATACCGGGCAAGGTTGCGCGCGCGTACTTCCAGTTAAATATCCTGGAGGTCTGCGGCGTCGCCGTTAGCGCCAACCCGGTCTGTGCGCCATCCAGTAACCCGACGCTCAAGTTCTCGGTCACGGACCCGACTGGCGCCGATACTCACGAGTTCGGCAACGCGTACAACATCCGCTCAGACAGTACGGACGAGGAGTTCAGCTCGAGCGCCGCATCCCTGAATGCGCTCGTGGCCTGGGATACCCGTGACTACACGAACGAAGGCGGCATCGGTGCCCTCCCGGCCCGGGCATCCTCCGTGAATCTGCGCACCTCGACGGCCGTTACCGACAACATGGACGGCACCTTCACGCTCAATGGCGCGGCGGTGACCCCGACGGCCCTGGCCATCCCGGGAAATGCCACGGGCAGCGGGGCAATCGGCCTGGAAGGCCACCCGGCCTATGACGACGGGACCGGCGCCTACACCGTGCAAGTACCGGTCAACAGTGAGGTCTCGTATTTCGCGATCACCGACAGTGCACCGACGCCCCGGCGCCAGGTCGTGGATGTGCCGACCAAGTGCGACCGCTGCCACGACGTGCTGAACGTGCACGGCAACAACCGCAACAACAACGGCCAACTCTGTGTCATGTGCCACAACCCGAGCAACACAGATGTGGGGCGACGTCCCAAGGATGCGGGTACGGGCCTGCCAGACAGTTCGATGACACCTGACGGCAAGAAAGAAGAATCCGTCGACTTCAAAACGCTGATCCATGGTCTTCACGCCGCCTCTTCGTCGAATTTCGACGGTACCGATGCCCACGGCTTCCGCGAGCAGGGACTCGTGGTCTACGGGTTTGGCGGCAGCACGCATGACTACAGCCATGTCCGCTTCCCGGGTGCGCTGTCGAAGTGCGAGACCTGCCACCTGCCCGATACCTACACGCTGGCCGACCGCTCGGGGAGCGGGGGCGCCAACTGGGCCTTGCCCGCGCTGTTTGGCATCAGGGGCAGCACCGTGGATTCGGCACCGAACGCGGCGCCGGACGGCTCGGACTTCACGGCCAAGCTGGCCAACCAGGCGGACGACTGGAAGTACTCACCCACCGCGTCGGTCTGTTCGGCCTGCCACGACGGCACGCTGCCCCGCGAGCACATGACGGACAATGGCGCCATCTTCGGCGGCGCCGGCTCGGAGCAGGTCATGCAGGACACCAATATCGAGTCCTGCGCCGTCTGCCACGGTCCCGGAAAACTGGTGGACGTGAAACTGGTGCACGATGAGGCATTCGCGAGTTTCCTCGGGGAATTCATTCCGTAG